>CAYUKO010000189.1:0-5540 GCA_964445375.1 uncultured Roseburia sp. | reverse complement strand
GCCCCAAACTGACATGCGCACAAAAACAAGCCATACCAGGGCACTCCGGGAATGGCTTTGTAAAACAACGACATCACAAAGCTTAATGGGTAAAGCATCTGGATACTATAACCGCTTGGGCTTCCTGTATAGGCGCCCGATATGATGTCCTTTATCGTTGTATCATCATTCAAATCATAATAAAAATCAAATGCTGCTGCAAGGCCGGCTATTACAATGACTGTGAAAAGAAGCACTTTCCACAATCTATGAAAAACCGCCTTCTTTCGGCTCTCCATCATACGTGATAGAACTCCTTCACTTTACTTACAATATAGTCAACTTCTTCTTCCTTTAAGGAATAGAACATAGGAAGTCTGAATAATCGTTCACTTTCTTTGGTTGTATACTTGTCTTCTCCATGGAATCGTCCAAACTTGATTCCTGCCGGAGCAGAATGTAATGGTACGTAATGAAATACGGAAAGAATTCCATTTTCCTTAAGAAAGTCAATTAATGCCGTTCTTTCCTGCAAATCCTTTGCCTTGGCATAATACATATGGGCGTTATGCACACAACCTTCCGGAATCGTTGGAAGTTCTAAGATTCCACGTTCTTTTAATGGCTGTAACAGTTCATCATACTGATGCCATCTGGCAAGTCTTGCATTCGTAATCTCCTCTGCCATTTCCAGCTGTGCCCAAAGATACGCTGCATTCATATCACTTGGCAGATAGGAAGAACCATAATTCATCCATCTGTACTTATCTACCTGACCACGGAAATATTTGGAACGGTCAGTACCCTTTTCACGAAAGATTTCCGCATCCTCGATATACTTTTCATCCTGTAAAAGCAGTGCACCACCTTCACCCATGCTGAAATTCTTGGTTTCATGGAAAGAGAAACAACCCATATCGCCAATTGCTCCGAGCGCCTTGCCTTTATAGCTTGCCATAATCCCCTGCGCTGCATCCTCGATTACAAGCAGATTATGACGCTTTGCGATATCCATAATGGTATCCATTTCACAAGCTACGCCTGCATAATGAACTGGTACAATTGCTTTGGTACGCTCTGTGATAGCATCCTCAATCAGCTTTTCATCTATATTCATGGTATCCGGTCTAACATCAACAAAAACTGCCTTGGCACCACGAAGTACGAAAGCATCGGCTGTTGATACAAATGTATACGAAGGCATGATGACTTCATCACCCTCTTTGATATCCGCAAGCAATGCAGTCAGCTCTGTTGCATGCGTACAGGAAGTGGTCAGAAGACACTTTGCCGTTCCTGTCTTCTCTTCAATCCACTCATTACACTTTTTCGTAAATTCGCCGTCACCACAGATTTTCTGGTTCTCTACGGTCTGTCGTATATATTCTATTTCTCTCCCGGTATAAGGAGGAACATTAAATTTAATCATAGTAAGAACTCCCATCGTTTTCTTTAGTTCATATTACACACTTTTAACTGGTTTGGCAATACTTCTTACCCCTTTTCTATGGTGTCTTGTATACACAAAACTGCGCCGAAATATAGGTCTTTTCATAGTCCATCTCTGTTAAAAAACCAAAAATTGCATCCAGTTTTTGGTCCTTTTCCCTCTCTTGTATATCTTCCATCTGCTCGGATGCCTTCCGACTTACAATGACAAGCGGCTTCTTGTCCCGTAATTCCTTGCTTGCCAACTCCTCTTCCAACGTTTGTAAAGAATTCGATGCTAAATCCGCCCAGGTTGTATAAACTGCTGGTTCTAAATCATAAATATAGGAAATGGCAGGAATATCACCATATAGAATCACTTCCTGATCTAACAGATTGTTTTCTGTCAGATATCCACCAAGACGATTTAATTCGTCGTTCTTATCCACAGTGGTGCGAAGTCCCTTTGTGGAAAGAGAACCTTCTATCTTGGCCTTGGTATAACCTTCCTGATCCTTTGGCACATCATGGAACACAAATCCGATTCCAAACAGAATGCTTTGTACAGCTACACAGATGCATACAACTAGCATCATACTCTTACCGATAAACTGCATCATAGCACCATTTTCTCTTGCCTGAAACAGATTGGTTTCTGAAAGATAATGCCATAAAAGCGCCATCGTAACTGGTGCCACCAGAAACAGATTGTTAATGATATAATAAAGTCCGTTGTTACCACCAAGGGGCGTAACAAATATAATCACTAACAAAAAAACTGCCCAGAGCTTATGTTCTTTGTCTGCTCTTTTACTGCATAACAACCAAACCGATAAGACAATCGAAAGTAACAGGAAAACCGTTAGCCATTTATACATGGAAAAATACGTCGTATAGTTAAAATCAAACATGCCTCTTCCATAACAAAGGCGCAGTAAAACAAACATGCCTGCGATAAAGATTACCTTTTTCGCCTTCTCCAAACGCCCTTTTGTAATCTGAACAAGCACAAGTCCTGCCACGGCATAGATTATAAACAAAATCAGCCATATTCCATATGCCATGTAATCATCAAACATAGCGGTAATCATGGAAGTCGGCTTATAATCCGTTGCTGTATCCGTCATCCCAAAATAAGAAGTAATCATAGTAGGATATGCTTCTATTCCATATCGTATACAGATATAGCCAATGGGAATCGCAAGACCAATGATATAACCCAAAATGCAATATCCAGTCTGACCTAATAGCTTGGAAAACCATTTACCATTTTCCTTTTCTTCCTTGCGATTCAACCATGCATAGAACCACACCGGAAGAATCAGTGCCATATACGTTATATTCGGCATTCTTACAGCAACCGCTGCGCCAAGAATGATTCCTGCAATCACAAAATATGCCTTTTTCTCTTTGGTCAATGCAACATACAGCAGCATTGCTGCCACGGTCATGAAAATATATCCAAGATAATGATAGAGAATTACCGATGGTGCCCAGCAGAGCGATAAGGCAATTATTTCACCAAGAAAAAGAAGCCACCTGTTTGCTATTTTCTCCTTTGTCAAAAAGCAATAGGAAGCGGCTGCTGTCACTCCGATTAGCAAACTGGTATACACATTCATTCCTACCCAGGTATCACCAAAAGGCAGCTTCATAAACAGTACACCAAGAACATTGGCAAGATACGTTGCCAGCTTCCACGTTTCATTCATCGTATCAAAAAAACGGTAATTCCCTAATGCATACCCTGCATCCATCAAATCAAGCCCCAACGTAACCTTTCGAAGTGGATAGCACAATAAAACAAGCATCAATAGGATATCCATGCTTCTTTCTGATAAGATAAAATGTCTTGTATTTTCTGTTTTCATAACTGCTTTATTTGGCTGCGTCATTTATTCTCTCCTGTTTATTTATGTGCTGTTCGTTTCATGAACTTACTTCTTACGATTTCTATTCCCGTACATACAAGATAAACTACGGCTACCGTTGCTATCATATGAAGCAGGAATGCCGGAACGGACGCTGTCGCAAACTCCGCACACTGAAACCATGTCGGCCAGAGATATCGTAGATTTACATGCTCATGAATGAGATATACACCAAAGGTTGCACCAGAGATGGTCTGCAACACAGGACCACAGGTCTTGGGATTTCCTGCCTTGGCATCTGTTTTAAAAGCAAGGAAGAATCCAATTGCCGCCAGATAACAAAACAGGAAATTATAGGAATAGCCATAGCTGATAAAATCCTCCAGCATGCCCGTTCTAAGATAACAAGTACGAATTACGATAAAGCTTGCAAACGTAAGCAAGGCACTACATACATATAACAGAATTGCTCTTGTACGGTTTATAATCACTTTCACGCCATATCTTCTAAGATAAGCACCTGTCAGATATAGAAAAACAAACCAGAATGCATCATATCCCTTATGATCCCATGGAAGCTGCATCGGAAGTACGGTCTTAGCGATCGAGAATATCAAAAGCATACAGCCAAGAATACCCTGTACCGAACGCTGATCCATTCTGTCAATTCCGGCATTTAAAAACGGCATGAGCAATGTTAACAGCAAATATGCCGTTGCAAACCAATAGTGCTCCGTTGACACTGGAAATACATACATGAATATGGTATATATATCAAATTCCTGCAAACCTGTTAAAATACAGATAATACCAATGACCACCGAATAAAACCAGACTTGAAGATAAACTTGACCAGTCTTTTTCAAAACATTTGTTATTTTAATTTCTTTTTGATTGGAATCACTTTTTTCTCCAATTCCAAAATACCCACTAATCAGCACATAGACATTCACCGCAACAAGGCAAAAGGCTTCTACCAGCCACGCCATATAACCTGTCGCTGTCAGTTCTCCTGTGGGACTAGCAAGCGCACCACCTTTGCTTACATAATGCAGACAGACGATCATCAGCATTGCAATGATTCTTACTATTTCATAATTTCTTTCCCGTTCTTTCTTCATAACAATGCTGCTCCTATTCTGCTTGCTCCTTTACCATCTACCAGAGTCTTTTCTTCTTTATTTAATAACTCTCGATATTTTTTCTCTTCAACACATCGTAAAATCGCGTTTACTGCTTTATCTGTCACTGCCTTTGGCTCTTTGGAAAAGTCGCCGCAATTAATAACACTTGTTTTCTTCTCTATTTCTTCTGCACCCTGTCTCTGGTTCTCTGCAAAATAGAACACAAGCATTGGGACACCAAGTGCACTGACTTCATAAATTGTACTTCCTGTCGCAGTCAGGACTACATCACACTGACGCATGATTTCCTTCATGCTCTTTACCTTCTCATGAATAACTACATTTGGTGTTTCACCATATAGTGCCTTTAAGTCATCCGCATGACTGTTAAAAGGTCCGCTGATAATGTGATATCGTATGTTGGCTTCCTGTAAAGCCTTATTTGTAAGAAAGGCATCCGTAAATGCTTTTGCTGCAAAACATGGGTCACTACCGCCTGTTGTAATCATAACATCTGTTACTTTTTCTCTAATCGTATACGAAATATCCTCTAAGAACTCTTTTCTAAGGGGCATATACGTTACTCCTAAAAGCATTTGTTTCGGCTTATTCCTGCTGTCTGCGTTATAAGCAGATGCCAGATTTTCTCCATAGATATTATAATTAATCAACATGTCCACCGGATATGGCTGCCCCATATCCTCCAGACAGGCTACCATGCCAAGCTTCTTCAATTCCCGATAATATGCTTCACTTACCTGATAGCTGTCTACCAATATCACATGTTCTTTTATTTTGTTCTCTTCTGTGAGAATCTGTTCTAACTGTGGAAGCTCAGAAAGCATATCCCTATAATCCGTTGTAAGAAGCCTTGTCTGAAAGCCTCTCTGTTCTATCATGGGAATACATTCATCACAAGCTGTCACAAAGATTGGCTGAACGCCCTGCTCCTTCACCGCATCCGCAATCGAAAGGCAGCGCATCACATGCCCCATACCAATCACAGAATTCCCATCCGCTCGTATCATAAACATACTTTTATTCCTCTATATATTGTTTTCCAAATTCAGGTTTGTGGGGGGACGTGCCGTGCGAGTCGGCTACCATGCTGCTCATATCGGGACGCTTATTTGGTATT
>CAYUKO010000188.1:0-5576 GCA_964445375.1 uncultured Roseburia sp. | reverse complement strand
ATGTTAATTATTTTAAAAGTTTTATGTAAATTAACTTTTCTACGCAAAAAGAGCCTGCCATTTCACTGGCAAGCTCTTTCCTCTATTTCTTCTATTATTTATTTAACTGGCGTTTTAAAGCTTCTACTTCTTCAAATACAACATCATTCAATACTTTGATGTAAGTTCCCTTCATACCTGATGAACGTGATTCAATAACACCGGCACTTTCAAATTTACGAAGAGCATTTACGATAACACTTCTTGTAATACCTACTCTGTCAGCAATCTTACTTGCAACAAGAATACCTTCTGTACCATTTAATTCATCAAAGATATGTGTGATAGCTTCCATTTCAGAGAAGGATAAAGTAGAAATTGCAGACTTAACAACTGCTACCTTTCTGTTCTCTTCAGCGCTTTCTTCGCTTACTGCACGAAGCATTTCAAGTCCAACTACTGTTGTACCATACTCGCAAAGAATAATATCATCAATATCATACTGTTCATTACATTTATAAATAAACAGCGTACCAAGGCGCTCACCTGCGATTTCGATTGGTGCGATTGTTGCCTGGAACTTGCGAATATCAGGGCTTTCAAATCCTAATGTTGCAAGGTTGACATTCTCCTTAGTAGAAAGAATTGCTAAAAGTCTTTCATTTAACATAGGATCAATGAATCCACCTACATTATCCTCAACAAGCTCTTTTAACTCTTCTACCTTCTCGCAGTTACCTACGCCTAAAACTTTACCTTTTTTACTAATAACCAATACATTAGAATCTACGATATCACGCATTACCTTACAGATATCATTGAAAACTACTTTACTGGAATTATTATTGTGTAAAAGTTTTCCAATTTTTCTTGTTTTGTCTAACAATTGTACGCTACTCATAATAAACCTCCAAGTTTTTTTACCGACCAGTTAAAATATCCCACAATTATCTATATTGGGCATTTTAACATACGTTTACTCTTTTTTCAATAGTCCAAACTGATATTTCAAGATTACTCACACTTTTATCAGAATTGGATAAGAATTCATGGTTATTAAGAAAATTGCACAAATAATTATTTGTTTTTTATGTTACCACATTCCTCATTGGTACATACCAGCTTGTTACCTTTTATTAACATCAAGCTGCCACATTTTTCACACTTTTCTTCTGCTGGTCTTTGCCATACCATGAAATCACATTCCGGATTGTTCTCGCATCCGTAATATTTTCTTCCCTTCTTGGATTTACGTACAACGATGTCTTTGCCACATTTTGGACAAGCTACTCCGATTTTCTCAAAGTAGGTCTTTGTGTTACGGCAATCCGGGAATCCCGGACAAGCCAGGAACTTTCCATGTGGACCATACTTGATTACCATACGGCGACCACACATATCACAAATTTCATCTGACTCTTCATCGGCGATTTTTATCTTCTCAAGCTTTTTCTCTGCATCATTTACAGCTTCATCCAAATCCGGGTAGAAATTAGACACTACTGTCTTCCAATCAATTGTTCCTTCTCCTACCTTATCAAGCAAAGCTTCCATATTCGCAGTAAAATTCACATCTACAATAGAAGGAAATGCATCCTTCATCATATTGTTCACTGCCTCGCCAAGCTCTGATACATATAAGTTCTTATCTTCCTTAATTACATATCTTCTTGCCATGATGGTAGTAATCGTTGGTGCATACGTACTTGGTCGTCCTATTCCAAGTTCTTCCAAAGCACGTACAAGGGAAGCTTCTGTATAATGTGCCGGAGGCTGCGTAAAATGCTGTTTCTTATCAAACTGCTCCAGCGAAAGCTTCGTATCCTTAGTAATGTCTTTTACAATTGTGTTTGCTTCTGTCTTATCATCTTCATCATCACGATAAACACTCATAAAACCATCAAACGCAATCTTTGATGCTGCCACAGTAAATCTATGACCGTTTGCACCTATCTTAACAGAGGTAGTCTCATATCTTGCATTTGCCATTCTGCTTGCTGCAAAGCGTTTCCATATCAGCTGATATAAACGGAATTGATCCCTGCTTAAGGATTCCTTTAAGTCAGCCGGTGTGTTACGAATATCTGTAGGGCGGATTGCTTCATGCGCATCCTGAATCTTCTGTCCATTCTTCTTCTCGGTCGTTTCCTTCGCTGCGTAGGACTCTCCATATACCTCCTGGATATATTCCTGTGCCATAGCCACAGCTTCATCAGATACTCTCGTTGAATCTGTACGCAGATACGTAATGATACCTACTGTGCCCGCACCCTTGATTTCAATACCTTCATACAACTGCTGTGCAAGACGCATTGTCTTCTGTGTAGAGAAATTCAATACCTTACTAGCCTCCTGCTGTAACGTAGAGGTTGTAAATGGTAACGGGGCTTTCTTAATTCGTTCACCCTTTTTTACATCTGTAACTTTATACTCTGCCTTTTCCAGTTCTTTCAGAATCTCATTCAACTGCTCTTCTGAGGTAATTTCAACCTTGCCATCTTCTGTTCCATGATACTTTGCCATAAGTGGCTTCTTCTCTCCGGGAATAGAAAAAGCAGCATCTAATGTCCAGTATTCTTCCGGAATAAATGCATTAATCTCATCTTCCCTGTCACAGATAATGCGCAATGCTACTGACTGCACACGTCCGGCACTTAAGCCTCTTTTAATTTTATCCCACAAAAGGGGAGAAATGCGGTAGCCTACCATTCTGTCGAGCACTCTTCTTGCCTGTTGTGCATCAACAAGATTCATATCAATCTCTCTTGCATTTTTCAAGGATTCCTTTACCGCATTCTTAGTAATCTCATTAAATGTAATACGGTATACCTTCTTGTCCGCAAGCTTTAAAGCTTCATATAAATGCCATGAAATAGCCTCTCCCTCACGGTCAGGGTCAGTTGCAAGATAGATTTTTTCTGCTTTCTTTACTTCCTTACGAAGTTTTGCAAGAATATCACCCTTACCTCTAATGGTAATATACTTAGGTTCATAATTATTCTCAAAGTCAATTCCCATCTGACTCTTAGGCATGTCTCTGACATGACCGTTACTAGCCAATACTTCGTAATTGGCACCTAAGAATTTTTTAATTGTCTTAACCTTTGCGGGTGATTCCACTATCACTAGATACTTTGCCATAAAGTTACCCCTTATCACATATTCATAGTTACGATTTTCATATATTTATATTTTTATACGATTTTTCGTAATCGTGAACCACTATACACCATATTTTTCGTTGTTGCAAGCAAAATTTCAGAATTTATCATATTTTTGGATTTGTTAACCTATATTGTCCGCCTGTTCTTGAGACAATTTGCTTCATTTCTAACTCCAATAGTCCCCTGCATATCTCTGGAACAGTACAATTATCTTTTTGTTTTCTTATACTCATAATAATGTCATCCTGTGTGCTGGGGGAAATATCCAACACCTGATATATTCTCCCTGCAATCTCTGACATCTCATACCGTAATGCTGTCCTAACTTCCCGTTCTCCGGGATTATGATTCCAACCAAGGTCTTCTATCAATTCTTCTGGTGTAACCGCAATTCCGGCTCCCTGGCGCAAGAGTCTGTTGCATCCCATACTCAATCCATCCGTACATCTTCCCGGAATTGCATATACCTCTTTCCCCTGTTCTAATGCCATATCAACCGTAATCAAGGTTCCACTTTTTTCCCTTGCTTCCACCACAAGCACAACATCCGATAATGCGCTGATAATCCGATTTCTTTGTGGAAACAGCATCGCTCTTGGTTCTGTTCCCGGTGGATATTCCGAAAGAACTCCACCTTTTTCTATCAATTGTTCATATAACCCCTTGTTACCTGGTGGATAAACAACGTCTACTCCACATCCTAAGATTCCATACGATAATCCCCCCGCCTTCAATGCTGTTCTCTGGCTGATTCCGTCGATTCCAAGTGCCATACCACTAATAATCGTTATTCCCGCTCTTGCAAGCCTGTCTGCAAAATATTCTGCCATACATCTTCCATAATCACTGTATTTTCTTGCTCCTATCATAGCAACCGAAGGAATATCCGGTTGTGGTAGCTTCCCAAGGTAAAAGATTCCCAGAGGAGCATCCGGAATACACATCAGTTTTTGAGGAAAATCCGGCGCCTCATAATAAGTAAAGCCAATACCTTTTCTTTCTATGGTTTCAAAAGCCATTTGAGGACTTATCTTTTTCTTATACTGCTGCCATTTTTCACTATCTTTCTCACCAAGCAGACTCTGTATCTGTTTCTCTGATAAATGATATGCATCTTTATAGGAACCTGCTACTTTTACAACATCGCGTGCTTTCTTTCTTCCCAGGTTAAGAAAGGATGCCAGCCAACACGCATGCACTGTTTCTTCTATATTATAATACTCCATTTTTATTTCATTCCTTATTTCCTTACTATTGTCCTGTATTCCAATATTTCCCGTCATTCATCCGATAACAGATTGCTTCACTTAAATGCAGCTCCTTGATATCATCGGAACCATCCATATCCGCTATCGTTCTTGCGACCTTAATAATCTTATGATAAGCTCTTGCCGAAAGCTTCATAACCTGAAAGACTTGTTCCATCATTTCCTGTTCCTTCAATCCTAATGAACAATATTCTTTGATATCACCGACTCCAAGCTCTGCATTAAAACGATACGGTGTCCCTTTATATCGCCTTTCCTGACGGCTGCGGGCTTCCATAACTCTTGCCTTAATCACTTTGGTACTTTCATTCTTCATATTGGCCGAAAGCTGCTTAATATCAACTCTTGGTGCTTCAATCGTAACATCGATTCTGTCCAGGATAGGCCCCGAAATCCTGTTCAAATAGCGTTTTACTTCATTTTCAGAACAGCTACATTTATTCCTGTCCGGATAAAAGCCACAGGGGCATGGATTCGTTTGGACACTGATGTTAATACAATACAACCTTATTTTCTAAGGGGTGTTCAAAAGGGGGTTCATTTGCCCCCCCTTGAAAACGCAGTATTTATCGGCATAAGAGAAAACAGGCAGCTACCTCAATAGCCACCCGTTTCTTACTTTTCACTTATATTGTTTTGTGTATGTCCATCAATGCTACATACAGTTTTTTATTTTTACTGTGGTGGATTACATGAACCACATGGAGTTAATCCCAAAGCTTTGGCTTTTTCTAAAGTCACTTCCGTATCACTCTTTAAATATCTACATCCCGCTCTATGATATTTAGAACCTGTATCCGTAATATGTACCATTACCGTACTGTCTGATGAAGCTGATGTTGTAGTCTCATTTTCTTTACTCGCTTCTGTTGTAGTCTCTGTTGAAGTTCCAGTGTTTTGAGAATCATTATCTGTACTTGCCTGTGAAGATTCAGTTTCATCCAAACTGCTATCACCCGTCAAATAATCTATTGTAATCCCTGGCTGGACATTATAACAGTATACATTGAAAAGAATACCAGCTCCGTTATCCTCTACTGATTTTGCTTCAATGAGAACACCACTGCAAAGAAGATTTTCACTAGCGAACATAGGGGTAACACGATACAGAACATGATTATTAGTTTCTTTTACATAGTCGGCCACCATATTTTCAAATGGCAAC
>CAYUKO010000187.1:0-5646 GCA_964445375.1 uncultured Roseburia sp. | reverse complement strand
CTATTAAACATTTTTATATTTTTCGCATTTTTGTTAAATCTATACTTATTTCATTATTATCTATTAATCTGCTTTTCATTCAACCTATGTGCTATTTTCAAAAAATGTGTTATACTAACACACAACCTAATATAATACTAAAAATCAAGGGGAAATATTATGAAAAGAAAAAGACTTATATTCATACTGGCAGGTACATCCTTGCTATCTTTCACAGCTTGTGGCAATACGGATACAACAACAGGAGCAGATATTCAAACAGAAGTATTTTCTGAAGAAAGCGAAACTTCTGCTGTCTCAACCCAATCCACAGAGCCAATTGTTAACAACCAGTATTCCGTAACCTTAGAAACACAGGAAATAATCTACCTAACCCCTACGGGCAATACGGAATTAGCCACAGTCAGCTTACAGACTCCTACCTTAACCAGTAGTCAAAGCATACCATTGTCACATATGAATGAAGCTTTTATTGCAGCCTCACAAAAAACGCTCAGCATCGTAGATGGCACCACTACTATCGAAGGTGACATATCAAGCAGCATTGTACAAAGAGCGTATGACACCTATTGCTCTATAGAAGCATCGGACAAAGATGAGTCCTTTCCATCCTGGTATGCATACAATCAAGAATACTCCATCCAACGCATCGATGATTTGGTTTTTAGCGCGATTGAAACCATCGCTTCCTATAGTGGTGGCGCACATGGTTCTCAGATTCAATCCGGCGTAAATTACAATATGCAAACAGGAAACACGCTTTCCCTTACCGACCTTTCTTCTGATACCGATGCCTTTCTTTCCTATTGTTCGGAGCAACTGATTGCGCTTGCCGATATCAAACAGGCTGAAGAGAATGTCTTTTTTGATGGATACAAAGAACATATCTATGACATTATAACCGATAACACCTTTTATTTTTCCAGAGAAGGTTTATGCTTTATCTCACAGGAATATGTTCTACAGCCTTATGCAGCCGGTACGATTACGCTTTGTATTCCTTACGAGAATTTAAAAGGTTATCTAAAAGATGAATATTTCCCTACGGATACTTCCTGGGATTTTGAAGTGACCGGGACTGTAAAAGAACCTATCACCTGTTCTTTCCAACCCGATTTTAGAAATGGTGTTGTAACCCCTATGCTTGACTCCTTTTTATCTTGGACAGGGCTCTTATATTTTTACAGTGAAAATACACAATTAGATTCCTTAACAACAGAGGCTGCTTTAAGTATGGCAGGATTTGCCATTATTTCAGATTATGCCTATGAGGAAGCGTGGTACGATGACAGTGTTGGCGGCTATACCATGCCTGTATCTCTTGTAGATACTTATACCAAGAATTACTTTGGTCAGACTTATGATATTTCTTCCTTCCAAAGCACAGAGCAATATCTTATGGTCCGTCCAACTGAAAATGGCGAATTACTTGTGCAGGTTGGGGACTGGGGAACTGTTTCTCCCAGATATGAAATTGCGGATACAACCAAAAATGAAGATGGTTCCTATACCGTATCCGTCAACTATCTTTCCTATGATCATGAATTTGATGAAGAATCCGATACCCTTGCAACTGCAAGCTATGTCTTCACACCTGACAGTAATTCTACCTTTGGCTATGTGATTACTGATATGCAATTTTTACAGACTGCTACTATCGAATAAAGCATATAAAAAGCTTAATGAGAGACCTTTTTCTATCTCTCATTAAGCTTTTCATTCATTTTCTGTGCTGTCTTATAATCTACTGTAAAACACAAAGCTATAATTCCCCAAAAAACAACCGCAATCGAAATCACCATTCCTAATAGCATCTTCCAGTCAGACAGATAAAACCACTCAAACCAAATTCCACAACCCAAAACCACGATATTTTCATAAATATAATGACCCATAATATACAGCAGCATCCCCTTCTTAGATACTGCACGTTCATAATCAAGAAAGAAATTCATAATAGAACACAGCGCAGCCGTAATCAAAATCTGTTGCAAAAAGGTTGCTATCGGCATGTTTGCATCTGCTCCCCAGAAAAAAGTAATATAAATCATACTAACGAATGCAATTCCCGTTGTTACTTTAAAAAAGGTATCCATCACCATAAGCAAACGTTGTTTTATTCCTTTCATATCTATCTTCCTCCTATTATCCCTATAAGCCTAACTTTTCTTTTAAGATTGAAACATACTGTCTGGAAATAATGACATGTTCGTCATTTTTTAAGACTGCCTCAAATCTTCCACCAAAGGCAGGAGACAGACTCCTTATCACATTCAGATTTAGCAGTACGGATTTTGATGCCCGGAAAAAATCTTTTGCTGCAAGTGCTTCCTCTAATTCATAAATTCGACTTCTGATTTCGTATACTTCACTCGCACAATATGCATACACCCTCTGGTCAACGGTTTCGAAATAATAAATCTCCTGGGGTTCTATCAAATGAATGTTCCCGTCCCGATAGACGTTTAGCTTGTCACTTCCACGCTTAAACTGATTCACAAGCTGCATCAGCTTATCATCCATCTGATTGCATTTCATAATGATTTCTTCCTCTTCACCCGGTGCGGTATCTAATATGGTAATCTTCATGCCATTTACTCCCCCTTATCGGTCACTGATACTTTTTCTCTTTCCAATTATAGTGATAACTACAAATGCTGCCATACCACATGCACACAAGAAAATCATCTGCTGTATATTTCCAGCTTCTTTCTCACCCATCATAACGGAAATTCCCATGAATTCCTTATAGCCATCAATGACTTCCTGTGGCATATTTGCAAAAGTAGTCTGTATTGCCTCTTCGCAGCAAACCTTTCTCATAAGAGAGGTTCCATGCAAGATAGGGATATATTTTAACACATTGGCTACCCCTGACGGCAAGTTGCCCATTGGTAAATAAATTGCTCCTACAAATCCGACCAAAGTACCTACCACAGTGGCAATGCCACTCCATGCACTGCTGCTCTTTACAAATAATGCCAGCATATACATGATAATAGCAAAAATACAGACGTTCATCAATGTATACCCTATAATTCGCAAGACTGCGCCGGTTGATAAAAGAGTTCCTCCGGTTGTATATATGTAACACAATGAAATCCCAAGCGTAATCAGGCAAAACAACATTCCAATCAAAACTGCTGCACTAATATAGGAAAGAGCAATGATATTTCGATGTACCGGCGCGCAATAAAAGCTTTCCAAGCGATTCTCATTGGCATCATTTACCATAATTCCGATTACCGTAAGCGTTACCGTCAAAGCATTCACTACCATAAGCCCTGCCAGCGTCCAATACTGCACCAGATGTGTTGCATTCTCTTGATCCTGCATGGCATCACGAACACCTCCGTACTCTGCCAGTAAGCCTGTAATACTTTCTACATTCATATTTCCAAGAAAAACACCCATGAGCATCAGCACAATCAACATCGATAAAAGAGAAAAAAACACTGCTGCCCGATCTCGTAAAAACACCATACAATTTCTTCTTGTTAATGTTATATATTGTTTCATAATTTCACCCTATTCTCCTACTACCTGTAAAAATACATCATCCATCGTTCCCTGTATCACTTCAAAGCCTTCTAGCATAACACGCAATTGCTCCAGTAACGGCAATGCCTCCATCGTGTTCTGAATGGGAATCCATATCCTTTCTTCCTTCCATTTATAAGAAAGACCTTTTTCTTCCAGCCTACGCACAACTTCTTCCTTGCACGCTTCCTTTGGCACCACCATCAATTTATCCTTAGCAAACTGTTCTTTTAAGGAAAATGGTGTTCCATACTGCACCAGATGCCCTTGATCCATAATCGCAATGTGACTTGCCTTTGCAGCCTCTTCCATATAATGCGTGGTCAAAAAGATGGTCATATCCATTTCCTTTTGCAGCTTCTTCAATGTACTCCAGACACTCTTTCTGGTTGCCGGATCAAGTCCTGTCGTTGGCTCATCCAAGAATAAAATATCCGGTGTATGTAATAATGCCGTTGCAATCTCGCAACGTCTTTTCTGCCCTCCTGACAGTTTTCCATAAGGGCGTTTCCACACCTCATCTAACTCTAAAATCTTACCAACTCTCTCCATACTGTCATGCAGCTTCTTTCTATCTGTTTCATAAAGACTTCCTCTTAACAGCAGATTTTCTTTTACCGTAAGCAACTTATCAAGGCAATTATTTTGATATACCACACCTATACACTTCTTAATCTGCTCATTTTCTTTTCCAAGCTCGTAACCGCAAATCATGACCTTTCCCTCGGTTGGTGGAAACAACGTACACAACATATTGATCGTAGTTGATTTGCCTGCACCATTTACTCCTAAAAATCCAAATAATTCTCCGCGTTCCACAGAAAAACTAATATCATCTACTGCTTTTACCTCATGAAAATATTTCTTCAAATGCTCTACTCTGATTACTTCGTTCATATCTGTATCTCCCTTCTGTTGCCACTATACTTTTTTCTTTTCCCGAATTCAATATGAGTAATGGTAAGATGCAAAATGGGGCTGCTAAGATGTAAAAAAAGACGGGTAAGTGCTACTCAATGTCATTTAGTTAATTTCAAAAGAATTACAATTTGTTGACGCAGACATGTGATAACTCTATACTACGAGAGAGAGAACTTGAATTTGTAGGAAACAAAAAACTTGAAATTAGTATTGACACTCTCGCTACGTTACGGTTTAGGATGAAATCGAAAGGAGGCAGTCATGAGAACCGTAAAAGAAGTATCACAGCTGACAGGAATCAGCATTAGGACATTACGCTATTATGATGAGATTGGTTTGTTAAGGCCTATAAGGATTTCAGAAAACCAATATCGACTTTATAATGATAAAGCCTTAGAAAAACTGCAGGAAATAATGTTTTTTAAAGAGATGGATATTCCTCTGGAAACAATAAAGAAACTATTGGAAAATCCAGAATTGGACAGAAAAGAGATATTATTGTTTCAAAAAGCTTTGTTGGAAAGAAAGCGTAATCGTCTGAATGGAATTATTGAATTAATTGATGATGTAAGTGAAGGCGTGAATACCATGAGTTTTGAAGCATTTAGTGAAAATGATATTGAAAGAATAGCAGAGCATACCATTGAAAAGATAAAGCCGGAGCAACTACAGGATTTTACCCAAAAATTTGGTAGTATAGAAAATTTTTCATCTGCACTAAAAGAAGAATTGAAGGATGAAGAGCTCGAAGCAAATCTGATTAAATTATATGGCGGGAAAGATAAGGCAGTCGCGGCATCTCTTTCTGCAACTGGTAGTATGGAGAAAATACAAAAGTTTCAACAGGAAACGGATGAAAACTATAAGATGTTTGCGGCTGCAATGGCAAATGAGGATAATGAACTGAAGGAGGCAGCAATAAAAAGGTTGGCAGAAAGCAATAAGAAAATGTGGCACATAGAAAATGCAAGATATTTTCTTTTGCAATTAGCCGAGCAGATTGAGAAAAATGAACTGTTGAGTGAGGCAACAGACAAGCAATATGGAATGGGGGTTGCTTTATATATTGTAAGAGCAATTCGTGAACATTATGGTATTATTTAGCAAATTTTAGTTTCTCAAACACGTGAAACTTCAAAATTTCTCGTGTATTTCCTCAACTTTCCAGTATTTACGGGCTTTCTC
>CAYUKO010000186.1:0-5660 GCA_964445375.1 uncultured Roseburia sp. | reverse complement strand
CATCATGCTCATGATGGTGATGTTCATGTTCCTCGTGGTCATGATGGTGATGATGTTCATGCTCGTGATCATGGTCATGACAGCCACATGTGCAATTCTCATCATGCTCATGATGATGCTTTGCAACCTCTGCCATCAGCTCTGCCTCTAAATCCTTAGCCTTCTCGATGGTTTCAAGAATCTTCTTACCATCAAGCTCATCCCAAGGAGTTGTGATTACGGTTGCTTTGTCATTATGCTCACGAATGATTTCCATTGCAGCATTCAACTTGCTCTCACTGATTCCTGTAGTTCTGCTTAAGATAATCGTTCCTGCATGCTCGATCTGATTTAAGAAGAACTCACCAAAGTTCTTTGCATACATTTTACATTTATTCGCATCAACAACGACAACTGCACTGTTTAATACAACTTCAACATCAGAATCCACATCCTGTACTGCCTTCATAACATCAGAAAGCTTTCCTACACCAGATGGCTCAATTAAGATTCTCTCCGGATGATACTTTTCAAGCACTTCTGATAAAGATGCGCCAAAGTCACCTACTAAAGAACAGCAGATACAGCCCTGATTCATTTCTTTGATTTCCACACCGGCTTCCTTTAAAAAGCCTCCGTCAATACCAATTTCACCGAATTCATTCTCAATCAATACAACCTTGGATGCATCCATCGCTTCCTGTAACAGCTTCTTGATCAAAGTTGTCTTACCAGCTCCTAAAAAGCCGGAAAAAATATCTATCTTAGTCATGATTCTATAATCCTCCTTTTCATATCCTCAAATACTAATAGTAGCACACCAAACCACAAAATACCATATCAGCGCTTATGAAAAAATGATAAAATTACTCATCTTCCCTGATATACCACTCCAGCTTTTCAGCCTGAATTACTTCGTAATTATTCTCCCCTTCTCCATTACGAAGATATACATTTCGGATTCCTGCCTGAATAATCATTCTGGCGCAAAGAGGACAAGGTTTTGCCTTATGAACCGATAAATCAGCCGGATTAATTCCTGCCAGATACAAATCAGCTCCTATTGTCTGTTCCCTGGAACAATTAAGCAGAGCATTGGCTTCTGCATGAACCGCTCTGCAGATTCCATACCCTTCCCCTTGATGCAGGTTCTTTTTGATTCTAGGGCACTCCCCGATATCGCAACAATTCTCAAAACCTCGTGGTGAACCGTTGTAACCTGTAGAAATAACGGCATCATCCTTTACAATAACAGCTCCATACTTACGCTTAATGCAAGTACTACGATAAGCAAAGTTCTCCGCACAGTTCAAATATGCATCTACCTTGGAAATTCTCTTCATCCCTTCCGGTCTTACCATGTCAATCCTCTCCTTATTTTATCTCTGTTCCATAAACCTCTATCTGTGTCAATGCCGGAAATGGTGAAGGATCATCTGCCTTCTTCATATCATGCATTTCCAGCCATGTTATCTTCTTTGTCTCAAATGTAATCTCATGTGGCTTTGTACTCTTTTCCATCTTCATCTCCAGGCTGCTTCCATCTGAGAAAGAAAATGACACCTGTTCCCACCAGTTATCATGTGGAAAATCTGCTCTGGTATACAGAATCAGACGATCTATACTTACTTCTCTGCCAAAATCAATACGCATTTTGGCATCATCCTGTCTGTTGATTCCCCATGATTCATATGGCCAGTCACCATGACTTGCATTTGCCGTCACACCGTCAATGGCATTCTGCACGGCAAACACTGCCTCTCCTCTGGTTTCCACATTTGCTGTTGCATGTGGATACAGATTTTCAATCAAATGCTGGTCACATACATTATAAGCAAGATTACGATACTGCGCAATTTCATAGTCCCTGGCTACTCTTGCAGATAACAAATGTCTCTCACCCCAGAATGCCTTTGGCGATATATTCGTTCTCTTTTCCTCAAAAGGAATACGATAAGTAACATCTCCCGTTAAATACACCAACGCTTTTCCAAGTGCATCATCCAGCTGCAGCCACACATACTGATTCTTTTCTGAAATCTCTAACTGGATACAATCCCCCATCTGATAAGCATGCTCATATACCACATGCACCTCATCGCTTTCCTTCTTCTGCACTAGAACATTTCCTTCTCTGTCTACAATTTTAATCTCTAACTCTGTCATTTCTACCTTCTCCTTTTGTCTGTCTATTAAAATAGTAAAACTATCTCTTTCCTACTGATTGATATGCAATTCTCTGACTTCAATCCTTCATATAAACATATACCACATGCACCTCATCGCTTTCCTTCTTCTGCACTAGAACATTTCCTTCTCTGTCTACAATTTTAATCTCTAACTCTGTCATTTCTACCTTCTCCTTTTGTCTGTCTATTAAAATAGTAAAACTATCTCTTTCCTACTGATTGATATGCAATTCTCTGACTTCCATCCTTCATATAAACAATACCACATCGTTCAAAACCATGCTTTTCCAACAAATGCTGCATGGTTTTATTATCATGATGCGTATCTGCTCTCAGGTTTTCATGTTGTTTTCTGCAAAAAGCAAGGCACTCTTCAAAAATCCTCCTGCATTTCCCATCACTGCCCAATCTGTGAATGGTTCCATATGACTCATCATTCTTCCATGCCCCCTGCTCAATGACTTGATACGTAGATTCCTCACCCACAAAAAACATAAAAGCACCATGAATCTGCCCATTTTCCTCACATACATAAGACTGCTGCTTATGAATATCCATTTCAATAACCTCTCTTGCCGGATATCCGTTAAGCCACTGATTTGGATTTCCAGAGGCAACCATGTACTCTTTTGCATGGAGGTAAACCTCCATAATCTGCTCTATATCTTCTAATGTCGCACTTCTGACTGTCATTCTTGCATACTCTCCCTTATTCTCTGGTACTCAGGCTCTATCTGTTCAGCCGGTATGCTATAAGTAATCTCTGCTTCTCGTATTGAAGCATCTTTCGCTACCTCACCGCCTGCTATCATCCCCAGAAGATAGCCCTGTTCATCAAACACACCGCCCCCAGACATACCTGCTTTTGCATAACATTTCGTTTGGAGCATTTCACTTTGAAATTCTGACACATATGTCATTCCTATGGCAACTCCCTCATATCTGTCCTGTGCCGCCTGCTGTGACGAAGCTATCTGCATGATGTTCTGCTTTTCTATCTCTTCTGTTACATCTTCCATTGGCCGAATCTCATAGCAATCCCTTAGCATCTCCCAAGTCAATTCACCTCGTTCAATCCAAAGAAATCCTAAATCATATTCCTGCGAATACCCCAGAATTTCCGCCCGCAAAGCCATTCCATTCACAAAGGTAACCCTTCCATAAGCTGCCTCGCAGAGCAGATGTTTATTGGCCGCAATTACCATTCCCTCTTCTTCCATGCGCCATATCAAGCCGCTTCCTGCATATTGTCCCATCTCAATTCTGACAACACATTTTGAAGCCTCTTCATATAAGATTTCTGAGTCTTTCGATTGACATTCCGGCATCGTAAATGCGCCAAGCTTTACGGCATCTATATATTCCTCCGTAAAAGAGGTCGTCTGTATCAACGGCCGGTTGTCCCAAGGGTTAACTATCTTATTCGTAACACTTTCGATGATAACTTCTTCTGCTACTGTATCTATTGCACTTATTTTTCCCACTATCATAAGCACACTAACAAGCATAACTGTTTTGGCTATTTGTTTCATTTGATAATCTTTTTCTTTCCTAATTAGTATTCATTATTGTCCTTCAAGAATGGAAGCATATACACCGGCATCATCAAAACATCTGCATCCTTTCTCAGATCTTTGGTATACACTAAATATTTATCTAATATACGGTCTGAATACTTCTCTGAAAATACATCCAATGACTTATGTGTACCATAGCCCGATGACTTGACCTCTATCGGACATATTTTATTCTTTTTGGAAAGCAAGAAATCTATTTCATAATTATGCTTTGTCTTTTCGTTCAAAAAAGTATAATAATACAAAGCATGACCATTAGAAGTTAAAATCTGTGCCACCGCATTTTCATATACATATCCAAGATTAACCCCTAGCTTATCACTTAACAATTTTTCATAAATAATGTTTTCTGTAAAATCTTTGTCCTTGAAAATTAACGTAGTAAACAATCCTGTATCTGCCAAAAACAGTTTGAATCGTCTTAAATCCTTTGCGTTTGCCAAACCAACATTTGGATCATTTGCATGGTATGCTATTTGAACCGTTTTCGAATCTACCATATCCGCAACTAACTCCAAAATTGTTTCAGCCCTCTCTCCACTCAAGACACTTGAAACCTGATATCTCGATGCATTTGTATTAAGCTGCGCCGGAATCGCATCAAACAACATGGATATTCTTCCTGATGAATCAATCTTTTTAAAATCATCCTCATACAGATTCAGTATATCTCTTTTGACTTCATCTACTTTTCTAAAATTGTTTGTCTCCATATATGCACTAACCGCCTGTGGCATACCTCCCACCAGCATATACAGACGAAAATCCCTCATAAGCTTTCTATGAGCCGCATCTCCCACAGGAATTTTCCTTTTTAATACTTCTTCCAAAAGTTTTGATGTCGACATATCTCCTATCGCCCATAAAAACTCTTCATAATCCATCGGAAACATACTTACTTTGCGTTCCTCGCTCGGGATGAGTATATCTTTAATATTCTTCTTTATGGAAATCAAAGAACCCGTCTCCATATAATCATATCTATGATCCTTTACCAGATGCTTGATTGCCTGTCTTGCCATTGGACAAAGCTGTACTTCATCGAAAATAATTACAGAGTCACGCTCATGTAAATCAATTCCATAAATCAATTGCAGTCTAAGAAAAATATAATCCAGATTCGAAATATCATCAAACAATTCTCTAACTTCCTTTGAAGCCTTCGAAAAATCAATTAGGATATAGCTTTTGTACTCTTTTTTGGCAAACTCCTCTGCAACAGTTGACTTTCCAACTCGTCTAGCCCCCTCTATCAGCAGTGCAGTCTTTCCATCAGAATCTTGTTTCCATTCTAAAAGCTTGCTATATATTTTCCTCTGAAACATATATTTTCCTATCCTTTCACAAAATCGTTATTTTTGTTTTACTCGTTTTCTGCAAATTCGTTATTTTTATATTATCATTCCCCTGCAAAATCGTCAATTTTATTTTCGGCTGAAGCGTCGCATTTGCGACATTTTCCACAGCTTCAGCATGCGCATAAATAAAAAACCATATGAAACTTTAAACATAGTTTTCATACGGTTTTCTCTTTCCTTATAAATGCAAGCGCAGCGATAAGCCGGGTTATGTCGGCGCCGCAAGTCTCCCTGCGACACGAATGATCATCTATCTAGGACTGCTGTTACCAACAGCCTCAAGCGACCTACCTGGAAACAGGTCGGGCAAACCTATCGCTTCCTAACTTGGTCTTGCTTCGGATGGGGTTTACATGTGCCCTCCTCGTTACCTTGGAGGCGGTAGTCTCTTACACTGCCTTTCCACCCTTACCAGACCGCCCTTACGGGCGCTCGGCGGTTTATTTCTGTTGCACTGGCCTTGGAGTCACCTCCACCGGACGTTATCCGGCATCCTGCCCTGTGAAGCCCGGACTTTCCTCACCCCCGAAAACGGGGCCGCGATCATTTGCCGCACT
>CAYUKO010000185.1:0-5725 GCA_964445375.1 uncultured Roseburia sp. | reverse complement strand
AAAGGAATCTGAAAGCCTTGAATTTACTGGCTTAAAGATTCCGAGAGATTATTTTTTTAAAAGGAGGTGTAAGAGATGAAACATAGGAATACGGTGGAGTTTGAGGTATACGGAAATTATGGCTTGTTTTCAGACCCTGTAACAAGAGTGGGGGGAGAAAAGTGTAGTATGCAGGTACCAAGTTACGAAGCAATTAAGGGTATTTTACATAGTATTTATTGGAAACCAACGCTGGTATGGATTATAGACGAGGTGCGTGTTATGAATCCGATTCAGACAGAAACAAAAGGCATCAGACCTATCAAGTATTATAAGGATGGTAATGATTTGTCTTATTATACTTATTTGCGTGATTGTAGGTATCAGGTAAGAGCACATTTTATCTGGAATGAAAACCGGCCTGAATTAGCATGCGATAGAAATGAGAACAAGCATCATAATATTGCGAAACGAATGATTGAAAGAGGGGGCAGGCGTGATATTTTTCTTGGAACGAGAGAGTGTCAGGGCTATGTAAAGCCATGTGTGTTCGGAGAAGGTAAAGGATTCTATGATGATATAGAAGAACTGGGATTTGGAATGACATATCATGGTATTACATATGCTGATGAGGCCTATTCGGAGGAGACAGCAGGCAAGATGTCGGTACGATTCTGGCGGGCTGAGATGAAAAATGGTGTAATTGCCTTTATCCCACCATGGAAATGTGTACACAGAACGGTTCGTGAAATGAATATGAAGGCGTTTGGAGAAGAACATAATAACATTAGCTTTGACATTGAGGAAGAGGTGATAAACTAAATGTCATGGATGAAACAGTTATATTTTACATATGACGAAATAGCAAAAAGAGATAATGAGAGTAATGCTTTAACGCCATTAGCACATCAGTATGCGAAAGCGCAAATAGAAGTTATTTTGAAGGAAAATGGAGAGCTGGTAACCATTAATCTTGTGGATAAGGAAGATACAAGAACGTTAATTCCGGTTACAGAGGCATCTAGCGGAAGAAGCTCAGGCGTTGCGCCACATGCATTATGTGATACGTTAGCATATGTAGTTAAAAATTTTTCAAAGTATTGTGCAGATGAAAAATCTAAAAAAATGGCAGATAAAAAGTATGAAGCGTACATTCAGAATCTCAAAAAATGGTGTGAATCAGAATATTCTCATGCTAAGGTCAGAGCAGTATATCAGTATGTGACCAACGGAGGGATGTTGGACGATTTAATCAAAACGGAAATCATACATATTGATGACACAGGTATTTATCGAGCGGAAAAAATAGTAGGACAAGAATATGAAAAGGCACTTGTTAGATTTAAAGTGATTATGCAGGATTGGGATAGTAATTTCGGTACAGAACCAGATATGTCATTGATAAATGCATATATTGATTTCTATTTGGCAAATCAAGAGGGAAGAAGAGATATTTGCTATTTTTCGGGAGCTGAGAAAGTAATATCGGACAATCATCCTAAGGGAGTTGTACCAATAGCTGGAAATGCAAAGTTGGTATCGGCCAATGATAGTAGCGGTTATACTTTCAGAGGGAGATTTCGTGAGGCTGAGCAGGCATGCGCTTTAAGTTATGAAGCATCACAGAAGATTCATGGTGCTTTGTCTTGGTTGGTGAAGAATCAAGGAGAAATAATCGGAACAAAGGACTCGCGAACTTTTGTCTGTTGGAATCCACAGGGGAAGAAGACAATTTCACTTTTTCGTGATATGTATGAGGATATGGGCGTAGAAGAAGAGAGCGTTGATGTGGATTATGGAAGAAAGTTCAGAAATACATTACGAGGCTATAAGGACAAATTCAAAGAGGATGAAAACATTTTAGTAATGGGGCTTGAGGCGGCTACAGCAGGACGGTTATCTATTACATATTATAATGAGTTCTCGGCTAGGGAGTTCTGGGATAAAATTGAACAGTGGTATGATACCTGTCGCTGGATATTTTATGACTTCCAAACAAAGAAAAATAAAGAATGCTCGCCAAATTTTAGACAGATTGTTCGCTGTGCGTTCGGAACAGAAAATGGAAAATCTATTGATGTAAATGATAAGGTTTTAAAAGAACAATCTCAGCGCTTGATGAAGTGTATGCTTGAGGATGGTAAAATTCCTTTTGATATTGTAAATGCTTTAGTAAATAGAGCGTCTACGCCAACTGCATACGTATATTATAACAGAGAGAAAGTATTAGCTACGGCTTGTGCACTTATTAGAAAATATTATCATGATCGGAAAGGAGAGGAAGTTGAGATGAAGTTAGATTTAAATAATCCAGATAGAAGTTATCTGTTTGGTCGTTTATTGGCAATTTACGATTGCGCAGAGAGAAGTTCTTATGATAAGGATAAAAAGAATGAGCGAGATACGAATGCAATTAGATTACAAAGTGCATTTGTAAACCATCCGATGCAAACCTGGATGGTTTTAAAGGAGGTAATGACTCCATACTATAAAAAGTTAGGGCCGAAGAGAAGCGCTTATTACGAAAAAATGATAAGTAAAATTGTTGAGATGATACAGGATGGTGATGAGTTAGAATTAAATAAGCGACTAAAGGAAACGTATTTACTTGGTTACTATTTGCAGAGAGCAGAATTATACAAGGGAAAAGATGAAATACAGGAGGAAGAGGATAATGAGTAATTTACAGAATAAGATTGATTTTGTGGTGTTGGTAAAGGTTGCAAATGCAAATCCGAATGGAGACCCATTGAATGGAAATCGACCAAGAACAACATATAGTGGTAATGGAGAAATTTCAGATGTGTGTATAAAGAGAAAAATCAGAAACCGCTTGCAGGATATGGGAGAGAATCTGTTTGTACAATCATCAGAGAGAAGTGATGATGGCTATACATCATTGAGCGAGCGTGCATCAAAGACAATTACAAATTATAAGGATAATGATGATTATGCAAGGCAGGCATGTGAAAAGTGGATTGATGTAAGAAGTTTTGGACAGGTATTTGCATTTAAGTCATCGGACAAAAAGGAAGGGGTTTCGGTAGGCGTTCGTGGACCAGTGTCTATTCATCAGGCAATTAGCTGTTCACCGGTGGATATTAACAGTATGCAGATAACCAAGAGTGTTAACAGTGAGCCTACAAAGGATGGAAAGAAAACCTCAGACACAATGGGTACAAAACACTATATTGATTTTGGACTGTATGAGATAAAAGGTTCTATCAATGTACAGATGGCAGAAAAAACAGGATTTTCGGAAGCGGATGCAGAAAAGATTAAAGAAGCATTGCGTACTTTGTTTATCAATGACTCTTCGGCCGCAAGACCAGATGGAAGTATGGAGGTAGTAAGGGTTTACTGGTGGAAGCATAATAATAAGATTGGGCAGTATTCAGCTGCTAAAGTACATGATTCTGTGAAGGTAGCATTGAAAGAAGGTGTAGCTGTACCGAGTAGTGTAGATGATTATGTAATTGAAGTGCAAGAATTAACGGATTTGGTGCCAGAGATAATAGAAGGAATATAATTTTATGAGTGAAGCAGAAGAATATTTGATGCTTTCGGGAATTCAACATTTTGCATATTGTAGGAGACAGTGGGCATTAATACATATAGAGCAACAGTGGTTGGAGAATGAAAGAACAGTTGATGGAATGTTATTTCATAAAGTTGCTCATAATGCAGAGGCAATGGAGAAACGAGGCGATATCATAATCACTAGAGGACTTCATATAAAATCTGAGGTTTATAAAGTTTCCGGTATTTGTGATGTTGTTGAGTTTCATAAGGCACAAGATGGCATAACCCTTCATAAGTATGAAGGGTTATGGAAGCCATATCCGATAGAATACAAAAAAGGAAAACCAAAAGAGAATAATGCGGATGAACTTCAACTATGTGGTCAGGCAATGTGCTTAGAAGAAATGTTATTATGTAATATACCTTCAGGTAGTTTGTTTTATGGGGAAACAAGGCGTAGAAAGAATGTTGAATTTACACTAGAGTTGCGAGCACAGGTTAAAGCAATGTTGGAGGAGATGCAGGAATTATGGAAAAGAGGTTATACTCCAAAGGTAAGACCACAAAAAGGTTGTAATGTATGTTCCTTAAAGGATATATGTGTTCCAAAGTTACAAAATATTTCTGTTGCGTCATATATAGATGAAAGACTAAAAGGGATATAATATGCGAAAATTCTTAAATACTTTATTTATCACTAGTGAAAAGGCTTCGTTATCACTTAAAGGAGAAACGGTTTGTGTTGAAATTGATAAACAGAAAGTGGGGCAAATTCCATTACATACCTTGGAAAGTATTATTTGCTTTTCTTATAATGGAGCGACTCCTGCGTTTATGGGGGCATGCGCTGAAAGAAACATCAATTTGTCTTTTTTTACACCATACGGAAAATTCCTATGTCGAGTAGTTGGCGAGAGTAGCGGTAATGTATTGCTTCGTAAACAACAATATAGGATATCGGATGACGAAGGTGAAAGTTGCAAAGCAGCAAAGAATTTTATATTAGGAAAAGTATATAATTCTAGATGGTGCATTGATAGAACGGTTCGAGACCACGAATTGCGTATTGATACAGAAAAATGTAAAAATGTTATAAAATATTTGAATGATGCAATGAAAAAAATAAAAAGTGCGGAGAATCTTGACTCTTTACGTGGCATTGAAGGGGAGTGTGCCTCTTTGTATTTTAGTATTTTTGATGATTTGATATTAAATCAAAAAGAGACATTTAAATTTAAAGGAAGAACAAGACGCCCACCACTTGATGAAGTAAATGCAATGTTGTCATTTGGATATACATTGTTGACGAATGATTGTGCAAAGGCATTGGAAGGTGTTGGGATTGATTCTTACGTTGGGTTTATGCATCGTGACCGTCCAGGACGTAAATCTTTGGCTTTGGATCTGATGGAAGAATTGCGTCCTGTATTAGTGGATAGGTTTGTGTTGACTCTGATAAATAATCGTCAAATCAAAGAACAACATTTTAGAACATCAGAAAGTAATGCTATTGAGTTTACAGATGAAGGGAAAAAGGTATTTTTAACTGCATGGCAAGAACGTAAGCGAGAAGAATTTAAACATCCATATCTTAATGAAAAAGTAAGCTGGGGATTGTTGCCTTATATTCAAGCATTGTTATTAGCAAGATATATTAGAGGAGATATTGAGGAATATCCACCGTTTTTATGGAAGTGAGGTTGAAATGCTGGTTTTAATTACATATGATGTAAATACAGAGGATGCGAAAGGAAAAACACGTTTGCGTAAGGTTGCGAAACAATGTGTTAATTATGGACAGAGAGTTCAAAATTCAGTATTTGAATGTATTTTGGATATGACGCAAACGAAGATTTTAAAAGCTGCTTTATTAGAACTCATAGATGTTAATAAGGATAGTTTGCGTTTCTATTACCTTGGAAATAGTTATCAAAATAAAGTTGAACACTTTGGAATAAAGGAAACATTTCAGCAAGAGGGAACACTTATGTTGTAACAGTGCGAAGTGGAAGCACACACAAAAATACGTGTGGGTTCGCACTGTGAGTAGTGTTATTTTCAGATGAAATTAAGTGTTCATAATAGAAGTTTTATTAGTATATACTATGAGTATATGCATAGTGTTGCAAATTTACCACATATATTGTGTTAATGGTGGTTAAATTTGCAGTCTCTTCCTACGCGGAAGAGTGGATTGAAATTTGTTCCAGTTGGTATTGGTATC
>CAYUKO010000184.1:0-5729 GCA_964445375.1 uncultured Roseburia sp. | reverse complement strand
TTATTAAAATGTTTTACAAATGAGTAAACATATTATTGCACCAGATACCTGATATTGATATAATCAATTTAATGCAGACAATGTTTCCGTATACATTGTTTTAAGCGGTAAAAAGGTGGGTAAAAGACAGATTGGGAGGTTACGAAAATGGGATGCGATAAAAACGCAGTAAAGAATGCAATTGTAAATGGAAAGACAGTGCTTGGTATTGAATTTGGTTCGACCAGAATTAAGGCAGTACTTGCAGACGAAGAGAATAAGGTAATTGCAATTGGAAATCACGATTGGGAGAATCAGCTGGTAGACAATATCTGGACTTATAGTCTGGATGCAATCTGGAAGGGATTACAGGATTGTTATGCAGATCTGGCACAAAAGGTAGAACAGGAATATGGGGCTGCTATCGAGACAATTGGCGCAATCGGTTTTAGTGCCATGATGCATGGATATATGGCATTTAATGCCAAGGATGAGCAACTTGTTCCTTTTAGAACCTGGAGAAATACCATTACGCAGGAAGCAAGCCAGAAGCTTACGGAGGTTTTTGACTTCCATATTCCTCAGCGTTGGAGTATTGCACATCTGTATCAGGCTATTTTAAATGACGAAGAGCATGTAAAGGATGTTACTTTCTTTACTACTTTGGCAGGATATATTCACTGGCAGTTGTCAGGAAATAGGGTGCTTGGAGTTGGTGAAGCTTCTGGTATGTTCCCGATTGATACTACTACCAAAGATTTTGACAAGAAGATGATAGCTCAGTTTGATGAGCTTATCGCAGACAAAGGATTTGCATGGAAGCTTGCGGATATCATGCCAAAGGTATTGGTGGCAGGTGAACAGGCAGGCGTTTTAACAGATGAGGGAGCAAAGCTTCTTGATGTATCCGGTACATTAAAGGGCGGAATTCCTATGTGTCCGCCGGAAGGTGATGCAGGAACCGGCATGGTTGCTACAAACAGTGTGGCACAGCGTACCGGTAATGTATCCGCAGGAACTTCTGTATTTGCCATGGTTGTATTAGAGAAGAATCTTTCCAAAGTGTATGATGCCATTGATATGGTGACAACACCAGATGGAAGTAATGTTGCCATGGTACACTGCAATAACTGTACTTCTGATTTGAATGCATGGGTAAATATCTTTAAGGAGTTCCAGGAAGCAATGGGTGCCAAGGTAGATATGAATGAATTGTACGGAACCTTGTATAGAAAAGCGTTAGAGGGAGATGCTGATTGTGGCGGACTTCTTTCTTATGGATATTTTTCCGGAGAACATATTACCGGTTTTGAGGAAGGAAGACCATTATTTGTCCGTACACCGGATGCGAAATTCAGTTTGGCAAATTTCATGAGAGCGAATCTTTATACAGCACTTGGGGCATTAAAGATTGGTCTTGATATTTTATTTAAGGAAGAAAAGGTTTCTCTTGATGAGTTATTAGGACATGGTGGATTCTTTAAGACCGAGGGTGTTGGTCAGAGGATTATGGCAGCAGCAGTTAATGTGCCTGTTTCTGTTATGAAAACAGCGGGCGAAGGTGGTGCATGGGGTATTGCAATTCTTGCAAACTATATGCTTTATAAGGCAGAGGATGAGTCTTTAAGTGCTTATCTCAATGACCATGTATTTGCCGGTGAAGAATCTTCCAGAATGGAGCCGGATGCTAAGGCTGTAGCAGGATTTGAGGCATTTATGGAGAAGTACAAGGCAGGACTTGTGATTGAACGGGCAGCAGTAGATTCTTTATAGGGAAGAAGCAGAAAGGCAAGGTTAGATAAGATGTTAGAAGAATTAAAGCAGAAGGTTTATGAAGCCAATATGGATTTGCCCAAATACGGACTTGTTACCTTTACCTGGGGGAATGTAAGTGCAATCGACCGTGAGAGCGGTTTCTTTGTGATTAAGCCAAGTGGGGTGGATTATAACTTATTAAAGCCGGAAGATATGGTGGTTATGGACTTAAATGGCAATAAAGTAGAAGGAAAATATAACCCATCATCAGACACGGCTACGCATTTAGAATTATATAAGGCATTTCCTGAAATTGGAGGTATTGTACATACACATTCGACTTATGCAACGAGCTGGGCACAGGCAGGAAGAGCGATTCCATGCTACGGAACAACGCATGCAGATTATATGTATGGTGAGATTCCCTGTGCAAGAGCACTGACACAGGAAGAAATTGATGAAGGATATGAGAAGAATACAGGAACAGTTATCATAGAAGCTTTTCAGGGCAAGGAACCAATGGCTGTACCGGCTGTTCTTTGTACGAATCATGGACCATTTGCATGGGGCAAGGATGCCAAGGAGGCAGTACATAATGCAGTAGTTCTGGAGGAGGTTGCAAAGATGGCACTTTTTACCGAGCAGTTAAAGCCGGGAGTAGAACCTGCGCCACAGCGTATCCAGGATAAGCATTATTTCAGAAAACACGGTGCAAATGCATATTATGGAAACCGGATAGAGTAAAAAAAGGAAATTTTACCCTTAAATGTCATATTATTGGAGAAACCTTGTGAAATTTTTAGCATTTACGGTCTTATAATTATATGGTAAATTAGTATGGTAAAAAAGGTGGGATATCCCACAAGTAGGAATAATGTAACTAGGAAGGTAATGAATAGTTACGAATAAACAACAATTATAATGGAGGAAAGAACATGACAAACTTAGAACTTCAAAAGACAGCTAATGAAGTTCGTAAAGGTATTATTAAGGGCGTTCATGCAGCAAAGGCTGGACATCCGGGTGGATCTTTATCCGCAGCAGATATCTTTACCTACCTTTACTTCGAAGAAATGAACATTGATCCAAAGGATCCAAAGAAGGCAGACAGAGATCGTTTTGTATTATCCAAGGGACATACAGCACCAGGTCTTTATGCAGCTCTTGCTAACCGCGGATATTTTCCAGTTGAGGATCTCTTAACATTAAGAAAGCTTGGTTCTTATTTACAGGGACATCCTTGTATGCAGCATGTTCCAGGTGTAGATATGTCTTCCGGTTCTTTAGGACAGGGTATCTCTGTAGCTTGTGGTATGGCACTTGGTGCAAAGGTGAGTGGAGATTCTTTCCGTGTATATACACTTCTTGGTGATGGAGAAATCCAGGAAGGACAGGTTTGGGAGGCTGCTATGTTTGCAGGTCACAGAAACCTTGATAATCTTTGTGTTATCGTTGATAACAACGGTTTACAGATTGATGGTAAGATTGAAGATGTATGTTCTCCATATCCTATCGATAAGAAGTTTGAAGCATTCAACTTCCATGTAATCAATATTGATGCTCATGACTTTGATCAGATTCGTGCTGCTTTTAAGGAAGCTCGTGAGACAAAGGGACAGCCTACTGCAATTATTGCACATTCTATTAAGGGTAAGGATGTTTCCTTCATGGAAAATAATGCCGGATGGCATGGCAAGGCTCCGAATGATGAAGAGTATGCGATTGCAATGGCAGATTTAGAGAAAGTAGGTGAAGCGTTATGTCAGAAGTAAAAACGAACACAGTCGTTCAGAAGATAGCTACCAGAGAGGGCTACGGTAACGCTCTCGTTGAAATCGGTAAAGAGAATCCTAATTTAGTTGTCTTAGATGCTGACCTTGCAGAAGCAACAAAGACAGGTATGTTTAAGAAAGCATTCCCAGATAGATTTTTTGATTGTGGTATTGCTGAGTCTAACATGGTAGGTGTGGCAGCAGGACTTTCCTTAACAGGTAAGATTCCATTTGTCAGTTCTTTTGCTATGTTCGTAGCAGGACGTGCTTTTGAGCAGGTTCGTAACTCTATCGGATATCCACATCTTAACGTTAAGATTGGTGCAACACATGCAGGTATCACAGTAGGTGAAGACGGTGCTTCTCATCAGTGTAACGAAGACATCGCTCTTATGAGAACCATTCCAGGTATGGTTGTAATGTGCCCGGCTGATGATGTAGAAGCAAGAGCTGCTGTTCGTGCAGCTGTTGAATATGAAGGACCAGTATATATCCGTTTTGGTCGTGCAGCAGTTCCAGTAATCAATGACAAGCCAGATTATAAGTTTGAAATTGGTAAGGGTACTGTTGTTAAGGAAGGTACTGATGTAACAATCGTTGCAACTGGTATCTGTGTAGACTCTGCACTTGGCGCAGCTGCTAAGTTAGAGGAAGAAGGAATCAGCGCAGAAGTAATCAATATCTGTACAATTAAGCCTTTAGATGAAGAGCTTATCATCAAGAGCGCAAAGAAGACAGGTAAGGTTGTTACTGCAGAAGAGCATTCTGTAATCGGTGGTCTTGGAAGTGCTGTATGTGACGCACTTTGCAAGTCTTGTCCAACACCTGTATATAAGATTGGTATGCAGGATAAGTTCGGTGAATCCGGTTCCGCAGCTGATTTAGTTAAGAAGTATAAGTTAGATGCTCAGGGTGTATACGAGCAGGTTAAAGATTTCTTAAAATAAATCATAATGATTAAGTAAAATAGAAGCTATCGCATGAGTGGTGAAACCATAAGTGCGATAGTTTTTTTGTGTTTTTGAGCTTTTTTTTATTCTTAAGTAAAAATATACATGTTCATTTTGAAAAAGAGAAAAATATGGCAAATAGAGTGTTTAAATAATGCAAAAGTGTGCAAGATATATTTGGAGAAAAATAAGTATTAAGCAAATGGTAGACATAATATCTTTCAATGACTGATTTTTTGTATAAATTCGCTAAAAGTTAAGTTTATTTTAGTACATAAGTCATATTGAATCCTATAGTGCTTTCGTGCTGATATTAAGCATACTTTTTAAGAGAAAGGTATTAAAAACAAGTAAAAAATTAGAGTATTAGTGAAAGGTATTTAAGGAGAAAATACATGGCACAGATATTAGCACATTTACAGGCAGGTAATACAGAAAGCAGCACAACTTTAGTATTTATTCATGGATCAACAATGACAAAGGAATTAATGTTACCAGTAGCAGAAAAGTTTCCAAAGTATAATTGTATTGCTGTTGATTTACCAGCACATGGACAATCAGAAGGTCCGGCACCGGCAGATGTAGAAGCATGTGCAGAAGCAGTAGAGGCAACGATTAGTCATTTACAGAACGAAGGCGTTGCTACAAAAGATGTGGTTATCATGGGATACTCCCTTGGTGGTGCAATTGTTGCAGAGATTGCAATCAGAAAGAAGATCGACTTAAAGGGAATCGTGTTCTTAAGCAGTTGTGCAAACATGGATAAGTATACTCCATTGGTAGATGGCTTAAAGGGCATGCCAGTGGAAGATTTCCATACAGCAGATATTGTTGACTACCTTTTTGGACCAGATACCCCAGAGGAAGCAAAGGCATTTACAACAGAAAACTTCCTGAAATATGGTGCACCAGAATCAGTAGGATATAATGATTTAATTATTGCAAATAAGTACAGCAGACTGGAAGATATCAGAGGATTACAATTACCAGCAATGATTATCCATGGTAATGATGACCAGATTATTTTACCAATGGCAGCAGTTGACTTATGGAATGCGTTACCTAACAGTGAACTTTTGATGTTGCCTTACAGAGGACATTCCGCTATCTTTGATGACGGTGATGTTGTTGCAGAAAAGATCAATTCCTTTATAAAGAGAATACAGTAATAGAGCGACGATAAAAAAGATAGTGGCTATGGTCACTATCTTTTTTGGCTAAATTCAGGTTTAGTGGAGTATCGGGGCTGGCAGATAGTTTCTCACGATTCCGG
>CAYUKO010000183.1:0-5911 GCA_964445375.1 uncultured Roseburia sp. | reverse complement strand
AGAGATAGGTATCTTGAACGTCCAAGATATCTATCTCGATTATTAGCTAGGGACTGCTTTTGCGCTGAGTGCTTTTTTCACAGCCCCTTTTTTATTTGATAGAAGCGGCATAATCATTTAAAGCACAATTTTCAGAAAATAATGTACAAATAAGACTAAAAATGATACAATTTAATCAAGTGTTTTATGTAGTATAGTAGGAAAATCTGTGTAACGGAGGGAATGAGATGGGATTTATAAGAAACATAAGTATTAAATGGAAGGTTATGGTTCCTATTGTCATTTTAGCATTTATATTGTTTGCAGCGTGTTTACAAAGTAACATTGCAACGAATAGAATGATGAATGGAACGATTGAGGTTACAGACAAATATGAGCAAAGTGTTGCAGAATTGGAAGAACTTTTGGCAGATGAAAGTACGGCACAAGACGTTGAAGTAATAAAGTCTTTAATCAGTGAAACGAATGAACGAAATAAAAAGGAAATGGAAGAAATTATTGCGACACAAACAGCCCTTTATGAAGGAATAACAAGTTCAAATACTGCAAAAATGATTATTGCTGTTGTGATTACCATTGCATTTATAGCAATATCGCTTATGGGTGTAATTAATCCATTACTTGCAATGAATAAGAAGATGAAAGAATGTATTCAGGGAATCAATGAGGGTAAGGGTGATCTTACACAGCGCGTGAAAGTTAGCGGCAAGGATGAAATGGGACAACTGGCACAAGGAATTAATCAATTTATTGAGTCATTGCAGTCTATTATGCTTCAGATTACGGACAGTTCAGGCAAGTTAGATAGTATTGTATCTAATGTTGCAACAAACGTATCTATGGTAAATAACAATTCAACGGATATCTCTGAAGTAATGACGGAGTTATCTGCTACTATGCAGGAAATATCTGCTGCGGTTTCAGATATCCGTGAAAATACAAACAATGCAGATCATAATGTGGTAGAGCTTGCGGATGCATCCAAAGAGATGGTAGTTTATGTAAAGGATATGAATCAGAGAGCATCCAAACTTGAGAATACAGCCATTGAAAATAAGAAATCCATGAGTGTTGTCATTGGAGAGAGTATTAAAAAGCTGGAAAAAGCAATTGATGATAGTAGAAAAGTAGAACGTGTTAATGATCTTACCAATGAGATTTTGCAGATTTCCAGTCAGACAAACTTATTAGCGTTAAATGCGTCGATTGAGGCTGCAAGAGCAGGCGAGGCAGGTAAAGGATTTGCAGTAGTTGCAGATGAAATTCGCCAGTTGGCAGATTCAAGTCGTGAAACGGCGGATAACATTCAGGAAATCAATAGTATGGTTATCGTTGCAGTTAAGGAACTGATCGACAGCTCAGATATCATTGTGAAGTATATTAATGAAACAATCATGCCGGATTATGATGGATTTGTTGATTCAGGTAAACAATATAATGAAGATGCCGTTTATGTAAATGGCATAGTATCACAGTTTAGTGAAATGGCAGATAAGTTAAAACAGTTAGTGGATGATATTACAAAAGCAGTAGACAATATTGCAATCGCAACAGAGGGAAGTGCCAATTCCGTGGCTAATGTAACTGGAAACGTAAATGGATTAGTGAAAGATATAGGAGCAATTGCGGTTGAGATGGATGATAATCAGGCAATTGCGGTAGCACTCCAAGCTGAAACAGAAAGATTTATTAGTTTGTAGAAGCAAAGACATTTTGCAAAAACAATTGACTAAGACATAAGAATTGCATATACTATAAGAGAACAAAGCGATTTGTTTAGCGTGAATAACGCTTCGAATTTTATTCACTTGTATGTTTGGTCTCCGCGAATGACGGGACTTTAATTTAGAATATCATTCACTTGAGAGTTTAGAGCCACCTTTTAGGTGGCTCTAACCATTTCTTGGGACAGCGGAGAAAAGATTTAAGGAGATACAGAAAGTGCAATTAGTAAAGGTCGGAGAGCAGTTTTATCAGGAATGTAAAAAACGAGGAACAGATAAAGAGTTATTATTTAATAAAAATGGTAGACCATGTGTTTTAATAGTAAAATTGAAGTATAAAGGACACAATCACAAATTTGTAGTACCCTTACGCTCCAATATTGCATCAAATGTGCCTAAGAATCAATATTTTCCATTACCACCGAATTCTGCAACAAAACCTGGAAACAGACATGGTGTGCATTACATAAAATTATTTCCAATAGATAGTAAGTACATACAAAAATATAGGATTGAAAATAATACCTATATGGAGCAAGTAAAAGCTATACTTGATAAAAATGAGAAGGACATTATAGCAGCTTGTCAAAATTATTTGTATGAGTGTGAACAGGGTAAAAGGAATTCAATGTCACCAGACATAGATAGGATACTATCATGGCTGGAGGGGAAAAGTAGCTAAAAAATTAAATTATCCCACAGATTGATATACCAGTCTGTGGGATTTTTTTCGTTCATTTCGCATAATATATAGTAAAAGGAAGAAAATAATAACAAGAAAATGATTACAGAATAGGGCAGAACTGGACAAGTATGCAGAGGGATGGAAAATGGATATTACAGATGACATCAAGTATTTAGGCGTCAATGACCATGAGATTGATTTGTTTGAAGGAATGTATAACGTGCCAAAGGGTATGGCTTATAATTCCTATGCCATTATGGATGAAAAGATTGCAGTAATCGATACCGTGGATGCGGAATTTACAAAACAATGGTTGGAAAACATTCGAAGAGTGATGGAGAAAAGAAAACCAGATTATCTGATTGTACAGCACATGGAACCAGATCATTCCGCAAATATCTTACATTTTGTCGAGCAGTATCCGGAGACAATCGTTGTGGCTTCCGCAAAGGCTTTTATGATGATGCAGAATTATTTTCAAACGGAATTTACGGACAAGAGAGTTGTTGTAGCGGATGGAGATGAGCTTTCGCTTGGCAGGCATAAGCTTACTTTTGTGGCGGCTCCTATGGTTCATTGGCCCGAAGTAATGGTAACGTATGACCAGAAGGATAAGGTTCTGTTTTCCGCAGACGGATTTGGCAAATTTGGCGCTCTTGATGTGGAGGAGGAGTGGGTTCATGAGGCAAGGCGCTATTATTTTGGCATTGTTGGAAAGTACGGTTTCTTTGTGCAGAAATTGTTGGGAAAAATAGCGGAATTGGATGTTCAGATCATCTGCCCGCTTCATGGCCCTGTGTTATCTCAAGATGTGAGTTATTATGTGCAGCTATATGACACATGGTCGCGCTATGAGCCGGAAGAGGAAGGGATTCTCATTGCGTATACCTCTGTTTATGGAAATACGAAAAAGGCAGCATTATTGCTTGCGCAGAAGCTAAAGGAGCAGGGCTGTGAAAGAATCATTGTTCACGACCTTGCAAGGTGCGATATGACAGAGGCAGTAGCAGATGCCTTTCGATTTAGTAAGCTGGTTCTTGCAACGACGACTTACAATGCAGAACTATTTCCTTTTATGCGGGAATTTATCAGTTCTTTGACGGAGCGTAATTTCAGTAACCGAATGGTGGCTTTTATAGAAAATGGAGGTTGGGCGCCGATTGTAGCAAAGATTATGCGAGAGCGTCTGGAAAAATGCAAGGATATGGTTTTTGCAGAAACAACGGTAAGAATACTATCTGCGCTAAAGGAAGAAAATATAGTACAGATGGATACACTTGCAAAGGAACTTTGTAGTGGTGATGCAAAATAGATATAAAATGATATATTGGATGGAGGTAACGTTTGAATGAAATATGTATGTGACGTATGTAACTGGGTGTATGATGAAGAACTGGGAGACCCCGAAATGGGAATTGCTCCCGGTACGAAATTCGAGGACCTTCCGGATGATTTTGTGTGTCCGCTATGCATGGTGGGAAAAGAGTTTTTTCGTGAAGCAAGTGAATAACAGGAATGTAAATCCCCGGAAATTCTTCGGGGATTTTTTATGTGATAGGAGCGTGCCAAAGCACAATTTCTTTTTATTATATGAGACATTTTTGAAATCTGCTGCATCTAATGTATGTAAAGAGAATAAAAAGCATGCCTTATCTTAAATAATTGTGTACACAAGGAAAGAGAGAATGAAAATGGAAAATTTAATAAAACGGGCAAAGAGGGGAGATGCGGATGCATTTACAGAATTGATGCAGTCGCAGATGCAGAACATGTATCGAACCGCAAGAGCCATTTTGATGAATGATGAAGATTCCGCAGATGCCATTCAGGAAACCATTCTGATATGCTGGAAGAAATTAAAAGATTTAAAAGAAGATAAGTATTTTCAGACCTGGATGACAAGAATCCTGATTAATAAGTGCTATGAAATGATTCGGGCAAATCAAAGAGTTACTTTTGTAGAGGAAATACCAGAAACAGCGATAGAAGCAGATGTAAGCAATATAGAGTGGAAAGAGGCAATTGGGGCATTGGATGAAAAATACCGTTTGGTTATGGTTTTGTTCTATGCAGAAGGATTCCGAACACAGGAAATAGCACAAATGCTGAAAATTCCAGACAGTACAGTAAGAACAAGGTTATCCAGAGGTCGGGAACAGTTAGCCCGCTATTATAAGGAAGACATAATCATAGGAAAGGAGAAGAACTATGGGTAAAAACAGCGTAGAGATTCTTTCTCAAAATATAGAAATTCCAGATATCGTTCAGGAAAAGGCAATGAATGCTTTTTCGCAGATTCATGAAGAAGGAAAAGGAGAGCGGGGAAAAGAAATGAGCAATGACAGGCATAAAAAGATACATCGTTTTTGGCATACAAAGGCAGCCGCAGTCCTTTTGGCAATTGTAATAGGGGGAGGAAGCATCACAGCAGCCGCAGCGGTATATATCCGTTGGAGTCATGGAATGCAGAAGCAGATGAATGTATCTGAAGAGCAAATGATAGAATTACAGAGCTTGCAGGATACACCCGTAAGCTTTCCTGGAATATCGGATACACAGGGAGATATTACGGTATCTGTGGCACAGTGTTTAGTGGATAAAAATGACTTAAAAATAGGATTCTATGTAGAAGGATATGAGCTTGAAAACAATGTGGAACCACAATTAGACAGTATTAGTATATGGCTTGATGGTCAGGTGGTCTACAATTATGAATGGGGCTTTTATAACGGTATTGACTGGGATGAGAATGACAATCCAATCATGGCGGATGGTTCTCCTGTGCAGGAGGATGCAGAAGGAGGAATTATTCCCAATTACAGAACCGCAGATGGCAAAATGGAGATTGATTTGAATGTGTCACCAATGAATGAAAAAGGAGAACATTTCTCTGATTTAGCAGGAAGAAACATTACGATTCAAATGGACAATTTTGGTGAACATACCGGTACATGGACGTTGGAGTGGACGTTACAGGGAACAACGACAACGGTTGATAAGACTTTACAGGAAGCTCTTGGCAATTCCGGTGCAACGGTCATTTCAGCCAATATCAACCCTATTTCCATTACCGTTTCTTATGATTTTAAACCGCAGAAAATATACGAAACAGGAATTGATGAGAATGGAAACACGGTAGAAATTGAGGACTATGCAGAACCACCAAAACTCATAGGAGTAAAATTGATTGATGGAACAGAGTACATTGGATTTTCCGGTGGAAGCACTTATAGCTATGATGATATCGAATCGGGTGTATATACCGCCAAGGTAAGCCTTTCCAGAATCATGAATCCACAAGAAGTGGAAAGCCTTCTGTTCTTAAGAGAAGATGCAGAAGTGACAGAGGAGCAGGAAATAACGTTAGAGCAGTGCTATGTAGTGAATATAAAGTAAGTTATAAGCCGCCGTTTTGGCGGCTTGTAGCAATTTAGCCTTGCGTATCATTAAATTCAAGTTTAGTGGAGTATCGGGGCTGGCAGATAGTTTCTCACGATTCCGG
>CAYUKO010000182.1:0-5994 GCA_964445375.1 uncultured Roseburia sp. | reverse complement strand
GGATGATATTATGGAATTAAAGAGAAAAAGCATTCTGCTGATTATGGTATTTCTGATTGGGTGTTTCGTGTGTGCCTGTGGAAAAGAAGATAGCGTTGTGGGTGAATCTCTTGTGGAAGATACGGAAGAAGTATCTTCCACGGAGGAAACAAAAAGCGCTGAGGAAAAAGCTGCAGAGCAGTGGGAAAAGGGCTATGGACTTCCAGTGGATGAACAGGAGGAAAAAGAAGCTGCGAATGACTGCAAAAAAATGATGGAACTTATTTTTGACATTTATAAGGATGCAGATAAAGGGACAGCATCCAATGTAGTTCTGAATGATGAAACGGTTCTGGAAATGCAGAAAAGGTTAATGGAAACGGAATGTCCCGTTTCCACTTTGGTAACATACTCCAATATGGGAAATTATGAAAGTGTGGACCGGTTTCTTGAGGAGTGTATGGATGGGAAAAGTGGTTCTGTTGTAATTTACGAGATACACGATGATGGCGGCATAGGGAGAATGAAATTTATTTTTGACGGAACAGAGATGTATGTTGTAAGCGCAAGGTGTATATGGAATGACAATAACAAGCCGGGAATGTCCTATATTTCCTATACCAGAATCAAAGAATGGAAGTACACGGAGAAAGGGTGGTTCGGTTATGAGTTATGTGTGCCAGAGCCGCCGGAAGTCAGTGAAATCATGGATGGAAGCTGTCTGATCAGAATAAAACCAATGACGGAGGAAGAACGTGAAATGTCTGAGCGCCTCGTCCTGGGACTTGGATATCAGGGACAGAACCTTTTGTGTTCCAACTGGAATACGGAAAATATGAGTGACTTGGATTATAACGGAATGTTTGAATATCTGTATGGAATGAAATATGGCAAAAAGTTCAATTCTGAAGATTATCCAAATGGCATTCCGAAAGAAGAGTTCGAAAGTCTGATTATGGAGTATCTTCCTGTAACAGCAGAGCAGATAAGGCAGTACGCAGTATTTGATGAGGAAAAGCAAACCTATTATTGGGAAAGGCTTGGCTGCTTTAATTATGCACCAACGTTCTTCGGGACTTCCTTGCCGGAGGTTGTCGGTATCAAAGAAAATGATGATGGGACAGTGACATTAACGGTAGAGTCGGTGTGCGATATGGTTATTTGCAATGATGCGGTCATAACTCATGAACTGACTGTAAGGTTTGAGGAGGATGGTAGTTTTCAGTATTTAGGAAATGAAATATTGAATGATGGTATTATGAGTATACCGGATTACCAATACCGTATTCGTAAAGAGTAAGTTAAGAAAGAATGATTTGATAATAGTGGTGTTCTATGGTAATCTTACAGATGTAAGAAAAGAAAGGAGGAGAGGATGAAAAAACTGAAAATAGTTGGGATTTTAGTGGCAGCCATATTGATAAGCGGAGTTATTTCCATTCCACTCATAAACAACCACGCTGCCTACAAAGTGGAAAAAGCATTATGTGAAATTCCGCTACCAAAGGAAACAGAATTGATAGAGTCCTTATCACGGGCAGGAAAGCTGACGGGTAACGGAAATGGGATGCAATATTTCGGAGCAATCCTAATTAGGAGTGAATTGTCTTTGGAAGAATTGGAAACTTATTATTCAGATTACAGAAGCAACGAGTGGGAATATTTGGTGGAAATTCAGGAAGGGCAGTCCATTGAGGTGATTGAACACAAGGCACTACAATTTTCGGAAGAAATAGAGGACAGCGGTTATTACATTGTATATTCATGGGGAAGTGGAAATTCTCTATTGGAAGAACTGGATATACGTGGACATTAAGAGAGAGGATAGGTGCATAATGAAACAACGGATATTAAAAATTTTTCTATTGATTGAAACACTTATTATTGTATCAGCGGTGTTGTGGGGATGTCTAACTTTCGTGAATAGTAAAAAGACAGAACTGCTTCGTGAGACTTCACCGGATGGTAATTATCTTTTGATTATACAAGAACTGGGAACACCAGACTGGCCATTTGGAGCTGACCATCTTAAAATTTCACTTTATGAACAAAATGCTGAACCTCGCTATAGAGTTTCATTTCAAGCGGATGTTTCTAATGATGGATGCACGGCAAACTATGAAATTGAATGGTTGGAAGATAGTGTTCAGATTGCTTTGATTGGTTCAGAGCAGCCTACGGCCTATTATGTTTTGCCATTTAAAACATTGGAACAGCAATTGATTAGTACTGGGGAGGACTACATTTCAGAGGATAGATTAGACGAAAGCCGGGTTATAGCAGAACAGTCCTTTAACGTGGGTTTGAATGATTGGGGTAAGGTACGATTTGTATCTTATTTGCCGACTTATGATACGCTTTGGGAAGATGTTTCCTTCGTGTTGGCAAAGGACAATCAAATTGTATATTATTTCCCAGCTTGCTTTGAAAACAATAGTACGGAGAATGATAGCATAGGTATGTTTGACAGTGTAGAGGATGTTGGTTTTCAGGATATAGATGGGGATAATGAAAAAGATGTTATTGTCATCATAAACTATGTTACCGGAGCAGGTCCGCAAGGGATGCTGCCACGTAAATCGGTTAGAATTTTCAAGGCATGTGATAATGGGTTTATTATCCTTGAGGACTTGATGATTGAAATAATGGAGAATATTGATGAATCAGAATTGTCTATTTCTGTAATATGTGAGTACATCGAAGCTGACATTTGATAATGAAAATGAGAGTTACTTTAATAGAACAGTAACATTTAAGTTTTTATTAATTCTATTTTCAAACATGCTTTAGTGTGCTAAAATCAGAATAGACAAATTTATTGCAGGGAGGCGCGAATCTATGAAAAAAATAATTAGAATGGCTTTGATAGCACTCATGTTACTTAGTTTGTTTGGATGTTCTCAAAAAGAACCATCGGTGGTTAAGACTTATGAAGTGACTGATTCAGAACTCGCTTTTGAGAACGATGAACTGGTTACTATGGTCAAGTATTATGAAATGAGCGACGGTACTTGGAAAACAGATGATTATACATATCAATACAGATTGGAAATTACCGGACGAAATAATGCCGCGGATAAAGATACTACCTTTGTTTTTTTGAGTAACATAGAAGATATTACATTTGAACAAGCATGGAAAGCAAGCGGATTTAGTAGTAATATGGATGACTATTTCGATGAAGAAGATGCAAAATTTGTGGCTATGAGATAGATTCCGTTTTGTCAAAAATTTAAATATAAGTTAAAGAGTAATGGCACTCTCAAATGAGGGAGTGCCATTTTCTATGCTTTTATAAATTGTGTCTTATTTCCAGATATTCATGTCAGATAAGATAGACATGGTTATTTCAGTTGCGTTGCCTCCAGTAGCATCGCTGTCTGCACCAATGTTGGTAGCAAAAAAGTATGTATTATCTGCAGTTTCTACAAAACCCACAAACCATCCGTTCACATCCTGGTCATCCACACGTCCGGTTCCGGTCTTTCCGTAGAATGTTCCGGCATCGGAAGAGGAAAGGCAGATGGTATCTTTTACTGCATTGACGTTTTCAGGGGCGAAGTCAAAACTGTTATTCTGCAGCTTGGTTAAAAGTTCGACCTGTTCTATTGGAGAGATCTCCAAGGATGATTCCATCCAATAAGTGGAGAAATCACCACTCATGTTTTCGTTACCATATCCAATTTCTTCAATATAGCTGTAAACGTCAGAGGCTCCAAGCTGTTCATCTACTGTCTGGAAATACCAGTTCACGGAGGAGTTCATTGCAGACTGTAAGGTCTGATCCGCATTCCATGCTTCAAATGGATAGTTTTCTCCATTCCATGCAATGAACGAATTTTCCGGTGTAATGATATCTTCTTCCAATCCGAACAGGGCATCGTATATCTTGTAGGTGGAGTTTGGTGCAACTCGCAGGGTAGCATGCTCCTTGTCGTGTATGCTCCATGCATCGTTTTCCAAATCGTATAAAACAAAGCTTCCTTCGTATTCTCCAAAGTATTTAGAAAGGTCTACATAGGATATATTCTCTGATAAGGAATCCCATTGGTAGTGGCTTCCGTCTGCTGCGTATGTAGAAATAAAAGGAGTAAAACCTAACAGGAGAACAGCAGTCAGTACAAATGCCGTCATACCTTTTAGCTTTTTTATAAATGTCGGCTTCTCATAAGAGGCGATGTTGATAATTCTCCGTTTCATTTGCTCCATGTTTCCACCAAGGCCGGCGGCAAATGGAAAAGGAGTAAGTGAAACCTTCTCGGCAAAGTTAATCAGTGTATTGCCATAATCTTCGTAAGCATCCTCTTCAAGCATTTTCAAAACGGAAGTGTCACAGGCAACCTCTCTGTCATTACGCATTTCTTTCAGTGCGTACCAGACAAGAGGATTGAACCAATATATTACCCCAGCTAGATTCATCAGATAACTGGCAACAGCATCTTTGTGCTTATAGTGCTGCAGTTCGTGCAACAGCATATACCGCATATCGGATTCGTTGTAATCAGAGATCAGATGAATCGGCAGATAAATACACGGTTTCAAAAGTCCCACAATAATCGGGGATTTCAAAAATGCAGTACTGTAAACAGGGATATTTCTGTGAATTTCCATTTCCTCCAAACATCGATGATATAGTCTGCGTACTTCCGGGTTCTGGAGGGGAAGTGCAGATTTCTCCAAAGTGCGTAGGCGGAGCGAGGATTTAATTACTAATATGATCATTGCAAAAATGCCTACAATCCATATCCCCAATAATATGTATCCGGCAATGGATGGTGTTTCGCTATTTACAGAAAGTGCGAAATCATTCATCCAGTCTGTATTTCCGGTCGGATGAATTCTCACAGCTTCTCCCATAGCGGTTGCAGTGCCGGAAGCAGGGGAGCTTCTTAAGCTACCAAGCCACGAGAAGATTTGTGGAAATCCGATGAGACGGAACGGTATAAAGGGAACTGCCAGCAACCCAAGGAGCAGGAACCACAGATTATACTGCATCCGGTTGGACAGGCTGTTTTTGAATATCCGTTTGACAATCAAAAGAATTCCAATGATACCGCTGATAAATACATTGCATATGAAAAAGCGTATCATAAAATTAGCCACGTTAATTGCCTCCTTTTTTTGACCTCTTGGAAAGAAGGGAGCGGAGTGTATCTATTTCTGTTTCAGACAGTCTGTCATTTTCGATATATGCAGACAGCATGGCAGTGATATCTCCATCATAGTAGCGTTCCAGAAAAGAGTTGCTTTCCTGGCCGATATATTCATTTTCTTTTACAACTGGGGTGTAAACAAATACTCGGCTCTGTTTCTCATAAGTCAGAGCACCTTTGGTCACAAGGCGTTTGATTAAAGTCTGTATCGTTTTAGGACTCCAGTTTGTAGTCTGTAATAATTTTTCTGTTATTTCATTTGTGCTGATCGGAGCATGTTTCCATACGATTTTCATAACTTCAAATTCAGCTTCTGAAATCTGTGGCAGATCGCTCATTTTAAATCCCTCCTTAAATCTTACGGGTGTAATAAATACATTATAGACGTTATTTATGCAATTGTCAATTTCAGAAAAAAGATATTGACTTGAAATCCTACTTGTGTAATAATTGAAATATTACAAGAGTAAGATTTGGAAATGGCAACAAAAAGAAAAGAACCAGAATCACAATGGATTAGCTGGTTCCTTTACTCGTTTGAATTGCCTCTTTTATGTATGATTGCTAAGAGGTATTCAATTGCTGGAAGAATCTCGGCTGCCTCTTGTTCATTGCATTCCTGTAGCATCAATAACAGTTTTTGTTTTTTCAACCCGTCCTTGGCTGCATCGGGGTGGAAAATCTGGTCTGCAGGAATGTGTAAATAAGCGATGATCTGGCACAATACTTCGAACTTGGGATTCCCCCGGTCGTTTTCAATGTTTAGTATTGTACGTTCATCACAACCTATTTGTTCAGCTAATGCTGCTTGAGATAGATGGGCTTCTTCTCTGGCAGCCCGAACTACCTTCGCAAGATTTTT
>CAYUKO010000181.1:0-6114 GCA_964445375.1 uncultured Roseburia sp. | reverse complement strand
TCCTGTATACTTTAAATAGGTCAAGAAATTGACATAAAAAAATACCTCAAGTAAATTTAGATTATTACTGACCTGACCCGTTGGTAAAATCTAAAGAATACAAGAGGTATCTACAATGAATGTTAAAGTAAGAAAGAATAAAAATCAAGATAAGGTACAGAATTTTTCAATTAATGTTTTACATGCGGAGGAATTGAAGAAAAAAGTTTCGAACATAGAAAAACAGCTTCAGTCTTATACCTGGCGAGAACTTGAAACAAACGGTAAGTTTAAAAAGAATGACAAGCTTTCCTTTATTTCGGATGAAATGCTTATAGTTGGATGCGATATAGGCAGTGAAACTCATTATGTTAGAGCGATTGATACCCGAGGAAGAGAACTCAGCAAAGATGCTTTTTGTTTCAGTAATAATGAGGCAGGCTTTGAAATGGCGAAAGCATGGGTGCTGAACCTTGCGGCAGTAAGTGATAAGAAGCAGATAGTGTTAGGTCTTGAACCGACAGGTCATTACTGGTTTGCACTGGCTGCATGGATGATTGCAAAAGGAATCAGTGTTGTTCAGGTAAATCCATATGCTGTAAAGCAGAGCAAAGAGATTGAAGATAACAGTCAGTTAAAAGATGACAGAAAAGACCCGAAGCTGATAGCGAATCTGGTGAAAGATGGCAATTATGGAATGCCGTATCTTCCCGAGAAACTGTATGCTGATTTAAGAAGGCTTTCCATGTTTAGGGATCAGCTGACAGAGGACAGAATCAGACATATCAACAGACTGCACAGAGAACTGAAAATATATTTTCCGGAATATATGGATGCATTCGGAAAAATTGACGGAGCATTTGCTTTGGAAGTATTGAAAACAGCTCCGATGCCGGAAGATATTCTGGTACTGGGAGAAAAAGGACTTCAGGATATCTGGCATGAAGCGAAGCTTAGAGGACGCGGCTACAGCAGAGCCAAGGAAATTGTGGAGTATGCAAATTCAAGTGTTGGATTAAACGATGGTGTGGATGCAGGAAGAGAAGCTGTGAAATGGTTTGCAGAACAGATTGTAAAACTGGATAAACAGTTGTCAGAGGTTGAAAGCATGCTTCATGAGAAATGTCTGGAGATACCCCATGCGGAAAACATTCTTGAAATTAGGGGTGTTGGAGAAAATATTCTGTCTGGAATACTGGCGGAAATGGGAGACATCAGCAGATTTGATGATGTAAAGGAAATCCAGAAATTAAGTGGAATGAGTCTGGTAGCATGCAGTTCAGGTCAGCATAAAGGCCAGACAAAAATAAGCCACAGAGGCCGGAAACGCCTAAGATACTGGCTGTTTCAGGCTGCGAAATCGGCAGTATCACATGGCTATGAATACAAGCAGCTACATGAGTATTATACGACAAGAGCCAATAATCCGCTAAAGAAGATGCAGTCGCTAATTGTGATAGCCTGCAAAATATTGAGGGTAATCTACACGATTCTTAAAACAGGAACAAAGTATGACCCTGAGAAGCTGCTAAGAGATATTAAACGTCCGTGTAAGGAAATGATACAGGCAGTTGCATAAGAAATTAAGGAAATGAATTTCCAGAACTCTGCCGGTGTTCTGACAGGTGCAGGAAGCGGGCAGGGTTCTGGAAGAGAACCCGTAAACGATGTAGTCGATAAAAGACATCATCATTCAAAAGACCAGCGAAAGCTGTTACGGTAAAGCGTCCACTGAAAGAATCAGTACCGCAACAGATATAGAATGGTCAGTAACAATCAATAAAAAATAAGAGCTGTAGCTGGCATCGGTATTTTCCATAGGGCATGACCCTGTCTAGGAGCTTGGCCGGCACTCAGTGTATGAATAGATGGGACGAAGGAAGTTGGGACATGATCCCTTTAGGTACGGAAGGTTCATCATCATAGTTGAACAGAGGGAAAATAGCCTTTATAAAAGTAAATAAAGAGGATGCTTTTAAAGCTATACCCCAAAATCAGCTATTCGGTATCTGATACTACGATATTCATCACTATCGGCTCTATTTTAGAGGTAAATAAAATACGTCAAAGCCTTGAAAAAACTACATTTTAGGATTGACAGAATAGGAAGCTGGATGATAACAGTCAGACAAAATCAGATAAAAAGGATGCACTTACTATAGCAAGGCTGGTGAAAGACGGACGATATTTTGAAACATATCTTCCGCATGATGTCTACGCAGAACTGCGAGGGCTGGCGACGACCAGACACAGCATGAATAAGAGAAAAAAATCTATTATCAATACAATTACTGCTGTATTAGACGAATATTTTCCTGAGTTTGAAAGTGTATTCAAACACCCTTTTAAAGGGAAAGCATCCATGCATCTGCTGAAAGTATGCCCTATTCCTAAATTTATATTGGAATTAGGGGAAGAAGGTGTACTGGATGAAATTAAAAAGGCAGTTAAAAAGACTGTAGGAAGAAAAAAGGCGATACAACTGGTAGAAGCTGCGAAAGACAGTATAGGAGTTGATTACGGTGAATATGCTGCACGTTTTAAAATACAGCAGTTGATGGAAGAACTAGAACTGATAACAAGCCAACTTGAGTCATTAGAAGCAGAGATGGCAGAGGCACTGAAGAAAACGGAAGTATCCGAATACTTGTTGAGCATAACCGGAATGGGAGTTGTATCTTTGGCGACATGTCTGGGCGAGTTGGGAGATCCTTTGCGCTTTGAGGATGCAAGACAGATGAGCCGTCTGGCAGGGTATAACCTGATAGAGGACAGTTCCGGAAAAAATCAGAGTGGAACATGCATATCAAAACGAGGAAGAAAAAATCTTCGCAGTGTGTTGTATCAGATTTCACTTACGATGGTGGCAACCAATAAGGAAATGCGTCAGTTGTATGATTATCTTAAAACAAGGGAAAAGAATCCACTGAAAAAGATGCAGGCATTGGTAGTTGTAAGTAAAAAGGTGCTTACCCTTATATTTACACTGTCAAAAAAGAAAGTTTACTATCAACCGGAGCTTGTCTTCGGAGAATATAGAAAGAGCCAGCTATTAGCGGCTTAATAGATTTACAGAGCCGATACAGGTGCAGGGATAAGGAGAATTTCTCCATCAGCCCAATGAGGCAGCAACTAAGCAAAAGTCTACCCTGTACCTTTATCCATAAAACAGAATGAAGGAATGTAAGGACATAGATCCAGTGAGAACTGATAGGGTAAGTGTATGGATAAACAAGGCAAAAGAATCATTAACAATGAATTGATACCTGAAAAGGTATTGAAATAAATTATAAAATATATCGAGGAGATATATTGACAAATTTCAAATATTGAGATAGGAGAAATAAAGATATGAAAATGATTATGAAATTATCCGACGAAGATATTAATTTACTGAAACATGATATACCAGATAGTCCTTGTATGTCTTGTCGTATGTGTAGTGCTTGTTGCGGTTGCAACAAAGGAGACGAATATAACAAAATTATTAAACCATATAAAGATAATGGTATATACGATTACGCATTACAAATCAAAGAACTAAAAAATCTTAAGAATGTAAGCATAATTGCTTCTACTAAGTTAAGAGATGGCACTGGAATGTCAATCGGTTTTGTAACCCATGATTTATTGATGCAGGCGAATGGTAAATATATTATTACAGATCCGAAATCAGAACTGAAAGATGAAAAAAGGGTAAATAGCACTGAATAAGAATTGATAAGGAATATGATGTGTAATCATAAGTTGGCACAGCATATCAGCTCTGCAACATGGAAATGGATAGTTCACAATGTGAAGCATCCTCGCCTAAATGCTTGGTATTATAGACATGGAATGTGCCCTTATTTTCTTTCAAAATTGTGTCATTTTGGCAGATACTCTTAAATGGGTATCTGTTTTTATTTTGGAAAGTTTTCAAAATATCAATCATGATATATAATAAGCAGGAAATAAATCATCGTGGGAGTAAGAAAAAGAAAAGATGAAAAAGCATATTATTAAAATAGCAGTCTGCGTTCTGGTATTTTTATGCACCATTTTGATTACCAGCAGCATATTTAATCAGGGGAATGCAGATTTGACGACAACGATGAACAAGGCAACACTGCCTCTTGTTCATATGACAACAGGAAATACATCATTTAACACTTTGTATGGTTACCGTCAGGAGATGGACGGCAGACTTTTGAGGGATACGATAACTCCTTTGGAGAGTGGCAGAAAATTGTCCTTTATTCTTGATAAATATGATAATGAGATCGTAAGTCTGTCTTTTGAGGTAAGAAGCATAGATGGTTCCAGACTGGTAGAGAGTACGCAGATTACCGATTACAAAGAAGATGCAGCTTCTATAAAGGCTTCTATAACCATTAAGGATTTGATTGAGAAGGAGCAGGAATATAATTGGATTCTGAAAGTGGAAACACCAACGGAAACGATTTGCTATTATACAAGAATTATCGATGCAGAGGATTACTATACACAGGAGAAGCTGGCATTTGTAAAGGATTTTCATGAGAAGACCTTCGATAAAGAAAAGGCGAAGGAATTGGTTTCTTATCTGGAGTCTAATTCCAAGGGTGATAATACCACATTAAGCAAAGTAGATATTCATTGCAGTTTAAATCAGATTACGTGGGGAAATCTACAGATTGCAAAGCTGACGGAACCGGATATTAACATTCAGGAGATTGAGAAGCAGACGGCATCCATTCGTATTAATTATGTTGTGCAGTCTGTGAAGGGTGAAGATAAATACCGCTATAATATCAGTGAGTATTATCGTATCCGTTATACAACGGACAGAATCTATCTCTTAGATTATGAGAGAACGATGAATCAGATTTTTGATACCAGTGCGGATGTATTTGCAAGTAATAAGATTATGCTTGGTATTCGTGACAGTAAGGTGCAGATGATGGAAAGTGATGGTGGAAGCAATCTTGCTTTTGTCAATGAGAATCAGCTGTTCTGCTACCACGCAGCGGATAAAAAGTTTGCGTATCTTTTTGGCTTTTATGATGATATGGATGTGAGAACCTATCATAATCAGCATGGAATCAAGATACTGAATGTGGATGAAACGGGCAATGTAATATTTATGGTATATGGTTACATGAATCGTGGCAGCCAGGAGGGCAGGATTGGAATACAGATTTATGAATATAATGGTATGCTCAATACCGTGGAGGAACGTATCTTTATTCCTTATACAAAGTCCTATGCAACACTGAAGGCAGATGTAGACCATCTTTCCTATGTGAATAAGACGGGAATTGTATATCTGTATCTGGATGGTTCTATCCTGTCAATCAGCATGGATGAACAAAGCTATGCTGAGGTTGCATCAGAACTTCAGGAAGGAAGCTTTCAGGTATCTGACAGTGATGAAATGTTAGTTTGGCAGAATGCAAGTAATGCATATGATTGTACCAAACTGATTTTAATGAATCTTAACAGCGGTGTCCGTAAGGAAATCAGTGTGCAGGGAGATAAACGCCTGCTTCCGCTGGGCTTTATTGGAGAGGATCTGATTTATGGTATTGCTCATTATAAGGATATTCGAGAGGACTATACAGGTTCGATTACCTTTCCGATGTATGCCGTGTATATTCAGAACGAGGATGGAGATATTCTGAAGACTTATGAGCAGTCGGAAGTTTATGTGGTAGGAAGTACGATCACTGATAATCTGATTACCTTAAAACGAGTCGAAAAGGATGAAACGGGAACGGATTATCAGGAAATAACCGATGATCAGATTGTGAATAACATTATTGAGGAAAGTGGTTATAACACAACAGAGGTGGTTGCAACACAGGATTATGAAAAGATTGTGCAGCTTGTACTGAAAGCGAATATTGAGACAAAGAACCTCAAATTCACAGAGCCAAAGGAAGTTATCTATGAAGGTTCAAGAGAGCTGGCAATTCAGGTAGAAAATCCGGTTGAACGTTTTTATGTCTATGGTAAGGATGGAATTATGGGTACTTATACGCATCCGGCAGATGCTATTAATCAGACATATGAAAATGCGGGTACGGTAATCAATGAAGATGGAGACTATATCTGGAAGGAGACATCAAGAAGTACCAGAAATCAGATTATGGCGATTAAAGGAAGCCAGAAAGA
>CAYUKO010000180.1:0-6133 GCA_964445375.1 uncultured Roseburia sp. | reverse complement strand
TTGCATGTAATTATGAAGGTACTGAATAATTACAATTATAGTATATAAAACAGCTTTTAACGGAGGAAAAGAAAGATGTTAAATAATAAAACCATATTGATTACAGGTGGAACAGGTTCCTTTGGAAAGTGCTTTACAAAGTACGTCCTGACACACTATAACCCAAAGAAGATCATCATTTACTCAAGAGATGAATTCAAACAGTGGATGATGGCAAACGAATTTGCTGAATATAGTGAAAAGCTTCGTTTCTTCATTGGTGATGTAAGAGATTATGAGCGTATGAAGAGAGCCTTTGAAGGTGTGGATTACGTTATCCATGCAGCAGCGATGAAACAGGTTCCTGCATGTGAATACAACCCAAATGAGGCAATTAAGACAAATGTTGTAGGTGCGCAGAATGTCATCGATGCTTCCTTAAATACAGGTGTTAAGAAGGTTGTTGCATTATCTACCGATAAGGCAGTAAATCCGGTAAATCTGTATGGTGGAACAAAGCTTGTATCAGATAAGCTCTTTATCGCAGCCAATGCTTACTGTGGTGAGAAGGAATTAAGCTTCTCTATCGTAAGATATGGTAACGTTGCAGGAAGCCGTGGTTCTATTATTCCGTTATTCCATAAGTTGATTAAGGAAGGGGCAACAGAGCTTCCAATTACAGATTATCGTATGACACGTTTCTGGATTAGCTTAGAAGAAGGCGTAAAGCTTGTAATCAAGGCATTAGAGGAAGCAAAGGGTGGAGAAACCTTTATCAGCAAGATTCCTTCCTTCAAGATTACAGACCTTGCAGAAGCAATGGCTCCTGGCATGAAGACTAAGGAAATTGGTATCCGTCCAGGTGAGAAGCTTCATGAGGTAATGGTTACTGTAGAAGATTCTATGACAACTTTTGAATACGACAAGCATTATATCATTTATCCACAGATGTTCTGGCAGAACTCTAAGCGCCCGAACCCAAGCGGTAAGAAGGTAGAAGATGAGTTCTATTATTCATCTGGTAACAATACAGAATGGCTTACCGTAGAGCAGATTAGAGAACTGTTAAAGGATGTTGATTTGGAGAAATAAGATTGCAAAATCCATAGACGGGAGATTTTGCAATCAACGCAAATTTCATAAACGGAAGAATTTGCGATTGATAAGTTTGTGGAAGGATGTAATTGTGGATATGGAAAAACCAGCAATTGCCGGAGGTACTCCGGTTCGAGATACAAAATTATTCTATGGTCATCAGTATATTGATGAGGCGGATGTAAAGGCAGTGACAGAGGTGCTTACCAGTGATTATCTGACCTGTGGACCTAAGGTTACGGAGCTTGAAAGAAAGCTTTGTGAGCTGACAGGTGCAAAATATGCAGTAGTATGCAGCAATGGTACCGCTGCATTACATATTGCGGCGATGGCAGCAGGTGTTTCGGAAGGTGATGAGCTGATTACAACGCCGATTACCTTTGCAGCTTCTGCAAACTGTGGCTTATATTGTGGCGCAAAGCCGGTATTTGCCGATATCAATCCAAATACCTATAACATTGATCCTAAGAGCGTACAGGAGAAGATTACGGATAAGACAAAGGCTGTTGTAGCAGTAGACTTCACCGGACAGGCAGTAGAACTTGATGAACTGCTTTCTATGTGCCATGAAAAGGGTATTACTTTGATTGAAGATGGCGCTCATTCTATCGGTACCAGGTATAAAGGAAAAATGGTAGGCAGCATCGCAGATATGACAACGTTCAGCTTCCATCCGGTAAAAACCGTAACTGGTGGTGAAGGTGGAGCAGTTCTTACTAATAGTGATGAACTGTATGAAAAGCTTGTGTTATATCGTGCCCATGGTATTACGAGAGAGGCAAAGCTCCTAGAGCGCGAGTCACATGGCCCATGGTACTATGAGCAGATTGATTTGGGATATAATTATAGATTAACAGACATTCAGTGTGCATTGATTTTAAGTCAGCTGGATAAGCTTGAGATGTTCAGCGCAAGAAGAAAAGAAATCGTTGAAAAGTATAATCAGGCATTTTCAGAAATGCCGGAATTATTTGTTCAGCAGGAGATTCCAGAGTCTGATACGACCAGACATCTTTATATCTTAAGAATCAGACCAGAGAAGCTTTCCATTGACAGAAAGGAATTTTTTGAAGCATTAGGTGCAGAGAATATCTGCTGTAATGTACATTATATTCCTGTTTACTATCATCCATATTATGAGAAGCTGGGCTATAAAAAGGGAATCTGTCCAAATGCAGAGAAGCTTTACGATGAGATTATAAGTCTTCCATTGTATTATTCACTGACAGATCAGGATGTAGAAGATGTTATTTGTGCAGTAAAGAAGATAGTCGATTACTATCGTAAATAGAAAGAATAAAGCCCGGAGGAAGACTCTGGGCTTTTTACGATATGTTAGCAGCGTCAGGATGTGCAAAGCGCAATAGGGAGTGTGAAAAGATATGAGAAATGTAGCTATTATTACCGCAAGAGGTGGCAGTAAAAGAATTCCAAGAAAGAATATTAAGCCATTTCTTGGAAAGCCGATTATTGAATATAGTATTGAGGCAGCATTACAGTCAGGGATGTTCCATGAAGTTATGGTTTCTACCGATGATGAGGAAATTGCACAGGTAGCAAGAAAAGCAGGTGCACAGGTGCCATTTTTCAGAAGTGAGGACACAGCAAATGATTATGCCACAACAGCGGAAGTTTTAGTGGAAGTATTAGCTTCCTATGACAGAATCGGTAAGCAATTCGACCAGATGTGCTGCATCTATCCAACCGCCCCTTTTGTTACGGCAAATGCAATCAAAACGGCGATGATGCTCTTAGAGCAGGAAAAAGCAGATGCCTGTATTCCGGTCGTGAAGTTTTCCTTCCCACCACAGCGTTGTGTCGTTATTAACGATAACCGCTTACAGCCAAAGTGGCCGGAGAATATGAAGAAACGTTCTCAGGATTTAGAGCCATTTTATCATGATTGCGGACAGTTTTACTGCCTGAATACGAAGAGCTTTTTAGAGCAGAAAGCAATCTGGATGAAGAATGTGGTACCATTTATTCAGGATGAAAGCAACGTACAGGATATCGATACCATAGAGGACTGGAAGATTGCAGAGATGAAATATAAGATTCTTAGAGGATTATAAGGAGTTACGAAATGGAAAATGCAAACTATATAGAAGTAAACGGCAGAAGAATCGGAGATGGTTATCCTGCCTACATCATAGCAGAGATGTCAGGAAATCATGCAGGAAGTTTAGAGCATGCAAAGGAAATCATCCATGCGGCAAAGGAAACAGGGGCAGACTGTATCAAGATTCAGACTTATACACCAGATACTATGACCATCGACTGTCATAATGAGTATTTTGATATTACGGAAGGAACCTGGAAGGGCGAGAACTTATATGCTCTATATCAAAAGGCATATACACCGTGGGAATGGCAGCAGGAGCTTCGTGATGAAGCCCAAAAGGCAGGAATTGACTTCCTTTCTACTCCGTTTGACAAGACGTCAGTAGACTTCTTGGAGGAGCTTGGAATGCCATTTTATAAGATAGCATCCTTTGAGTTAGTGGATATTCCTTTATTGGAGTATATTGCTTCCAAACAAAAGCCGATTATTATGTCAACCGGAATGGGAACTTTAGAAGAGATTCAGGAAGCAATAGATGCCATTTACAGTCAGGGTAATAAGCAGCTTGCCATTATGAAGTGCTCCAGTGCATATCCGGCAAAGGCTGAAGAAATGAACCTTGCAACGATTGTTGATATGAAGCAGCGTTTTGGTATTCCGGTAGGCCTTTCTGACCATTCTTTAGGTCATTTTAGCGCAGCGACTTCTGTTGCTATGGGTGCTAATATCATTGAAAAGCATTTCTGTGTCAGCAGAGAAATCAAGAACCCAGATTCCAGCTTCTCTATGGAACCACAGGAATTCAAGGAAATGATTGCACAGGTTCGTGAGGTAGAAAAGGCAAAGGGTGTTGTGACCTATGGCGTGTCCAAGCAGGAGGAATCCAATGCATGTTTCCGTCGTTCTTTATTCGTTGTAAAGGACATTGCAGCAGGAGAAGCTTTGACACCAGATAATATCAGAAGTATTCGCCCGGCTTATGGAATGAAGCCAAAGTTCTATAAAGAAGTATTGGGAAAGACAGCAAATAAGGCATTGAAGGCAGGAACACCTTTACGTATGGAGGACTTACAATGAAGCTAGTGTTACGTGAGGTAACAGGAAAAGATATGGATTTGTTATTCCGTTGGGCAAATGATCCGGTAACCAGACAGAATGCCTTTCATACAGAACAAATACCTTATGAAACGCATCGTGCCTGGTTTGTGAAAATGTTAGCAGACCGTGATATCATGAAGTATATCTTATGCAGCACCTCTTCCAATGAAAAAGAAGAAATGCAGGATATCGGTCAGATAAGATTGTCCATAGAAGAGGGAGAGGCTCTCATTGATTACAGCATTGACCCGCAAAAACGTGGTCAGGGCTTTGGAACAAGAATGATTCTGATGGCAGAAGAGAGACTTCGAGAATCGAGAACGGATGTTATTTATTGTAAGGGACAGGTAAAGCTTGAAAATATCGCATCTGCAAAGGCGTTTGAAAAATGCGGTTACGATATGGAAGAGAAGGAACAATATCTGGAATTTACAAAGAAAATCAGAGGTTAAGAATGAAAATAATTATTGCAACGATTAAATCCTGGAATATAGAACGAGCAAAGGCTTTGCAGGAAAAATATGCAGGTGTTCATGAGATTGTGATTTATACCAAGAAATCAGAGCTTACCGTAGAGAATGTAGAAGCATTTGCACCCGATTATATCTTACTTCCACACTGGTCTTATCTTATTTCGGATGAGATTACACAGAACTGGTCTTGCGTGGTCTTTCATATGACAGATTTGCCATACGGAAGAGGCGGAAGCCCTTTACAGAATCTTATTGTCAGAGGACATAAGGAAACGAAGATATCTGCGATCAAGGTAACATCAAAGCTGGACGGCGGTCCTGTTTACATGAAGAAACCATTATCCCTAGAGGGTTCTGCACAGGAAATCTTTGTCCGTTGTTCGGATGTTATCTTTCAGGAAATGATTCCACGATTCTTAGAAGAGAGCTTAGAACCTGTGGAGCAGACAGGGGAACCTGTTATTTTTAAGCGAAGAACAGAGAAAGATGGAGAAATAACACCTGATATGGAATTGGAGAAAATCTATGATTATATCAGAATGTTAGATGCAGAAGGATATCCAAGAGCATTTATTGATTTTGGAGAATACCGCTTAAGCTTTGAGCATGCAAAGCTGTCGGAGGATGGCGAAGAGGTAGAAGCAAGGGTGATTTTCAAGAAGAAAGGCGAGAATAAGGAATGAAAACAGTTTTAGTAGTAGCAGCGCACCCGGATGATGAGATTTTAGGTGTGGGCGGAACTGCCGCAAAGCATGCAGCAAATGGTGATGAGGTTTATGCGATTATCTTAGGAGAAGGACAGACCTCTCGCGGAGATAAAAGAGAAGATATCAGTCAGGATATAGTAAAGGAACTTCATAAGAATACGATGGAGAGCGCAAAGGCAATCGGCTATAAGGACGTATTCTTTGCAGATTTCCCGGATAATCGTTTTGATCAGGTGGATTTGCTTGATATTGTGAAGGAAGTAGAGAAAAAGGTTCGCGAACTTCGCCCGGAGATTATTTACACACATTATAGTGGAGATTTGAATATCGATCATCAGTATACGGCAAGGGCTGTTTTGACAGCAACAAGACCAATTGGTACCGATTATCCGGTGAAGGAAATCTATGCCTTTGAAACACTTTCTTCTACAGAATGGAACTTTGATTATAGTGCACAGCCTGCATTCTGCCCGAATGTGTATGTGGACATCTCCGATTATTATCAGAAGAAGGAAGATGCCATGAACTGTTACGTATCAGAATTATGCGAATTCCCACATCCACGTTCCTTAGAGGGAATGGATGTACTCTCCAAGACACGTGGAATGACCGTAGGAATGCAGCGCGCGGAAGCCTTCATGCTGATTCGTAAGGTACTGTAAATAAATTCAGGTTTAGTGGAGTGTCGGGGCTGGCAGATGGTTTCCCACGATTCCGGG
>CAYUKO010000179.1:0-6228 GCA_964445375.1 uncultured Roseburia sp. | reverse complement strand
CTATAACAAAATATAACAGTTATTAAATCCCTTAAAATACCCCAAGTGAGAATTCCTATTTATTTTTCACTTGTTTTTGCCTGCTCTCAAAATAAATAAAACGATTAATGGAATCAAGAATGTCTGCAAAATCTTCCTTCGGTGCAAGCTTAATGTACTTCTCTAAAAGTTCTGCCTCCCTGTCTTTAAATCTTCCATAGAAAATATCATACAGATTATGCCCTCGCATATACACTTTGATCTCTTCCATATGTTGTTTTACATCTTCTATCGTCTCCAAATCAATGCCTATCACCTCCTGAAGATGTTTGCCACTCTTAATCCTGTAAAGATATTCTTTCCATTTTTCCAGAAAAATTTCATAAAAGGCATCCTCATATGGAATAATTCCAAGCTCTGCCATAATCTTCGGATTTAAAAAATAATTTTCAAAAGAATAATAATGAAGAATCAGTACATTCTTAAGCGTAACCCTTGGGAGCTTATCTACATCCTCCAGACTTCGTTCTTCATAATATTTACAAAGCTGATGGCGCAGTTCTTCCGGATCCTTACCATCGCCATCCCTTATCATCAAGAAATGGTCTTTGATATAAATCTGATTCATATACTTTAGATTTGCATAGGTTTTGATATTAGTACAGCTATTCGTGGTGATAATGGCAACTCTTGACAGGTTCCCCTGTGCATCATACATTTCGGAATAGTACTGTTTTAGAAGCAGCGGCAATCTGCTCTTATCCTGTTTTCCCTCTACAATAAATACAAAGTCCACATTCATAAGGTCATTTGCCGTATATCCAAGGTTGTCAAGTATGACACTAATGTCAGTTTTCTTACGCACCGTTGGATACCCTTCTTCATCCAATACCATCTGTCGAATCTGCCTGCTATTAAAGTTTGGAAGCAGATTGGGGGAATGCGTAGAAAAGATAACCTGATTCTTCTTAGACAAACGATATAGAATATCTCCTGATGTCTTCTGCATCGTCGGATGTAAAAAGATTTCAGGATCTTCTATCATAATGATACTGGGTATCTGATTCTCATCCTCCATATAAGTTTCAAGCAAAGAAAGCATGTAAACGCTCCTCATACCCTTACTCATCCGTTCCATCGGTCTTGTTATCTTCTGCACCGGATGATAGATTTCCGTAGTAACCGTTAACATACTTTCTATATTTCTGTTCATGGAGTACAAAATCTTCTCATGACCACCATTCTTCCTGAAATTGCGATTTACCTTTCTTGCAAACTCATCCAGATTAAGCTGGTATAACTTATAATCAAGAAGCTTAGAAGTTTCAAATACCGTAAGCTCCTGTGGTGTCTTTTGGTTCAGTAACCCGATACAGGAAAAGCATTGATTACACTTTTTAGCCTGATTAAAAAGACAACTGTTTGCTCTCATTTTCTTTAAAAGAGGATCTTCCTGTAACAAAAGCATATCATTTTGAAACGGTGCCAGATTACGTTCTGCATCTACAAAATAAATCTTTGGAAATACTTCTTTGATGTAGGGATTATTCTTACGATAGCCGTCCTCATAACGTATCTTTCCATCCCTATTGGCTATAAAGGTAAAATGTAATACACCATTCTGATACGAGGGCAGTTTCTTTGCAAAATCCGCCTTCCATGCATCCAGCCTTCGATATCTGCTGATAATGCCATTTGCCTGCAGTTGTTTAAAATCCTCCTCACGATAGGCAATTGCCACTTCAATCTCTATGTTAGAACCATCTTCATCAAAATCCTCTGGTTTTATTCGGTATACGCCACCAACGGCACGGATAGCATCCAAAACGGTTGTCTTTCCAGTATTATTCTGTCCCACCAGAATCAATGCATTCTCAATATTCTGAATCCACATATCCTGAATAGATTTAAAATGACGAATCCGCAAGTTTACAATCCGCATAATCCTTCCCCCGTATACCAAATGTGACTTTTTGCTATAATCTATCCTATTTTATATGTTTTGCTCTTTATCTTTTCTTCAAACTGTTCCTTTGGCATTGGTCTGTCAAATAAAAAGCCCTGCACAACGCTACATTTTACTGTTTTGAGATAATCTACCTGCTCCCATGTCTCAACACCTTCGGCAACAACATCCATCTTAAGCTCTGATGCCATTTTTACAACATTAGAGAGAATAATATGGTCACTTTCCTCCATATTGTCAACCAGTGATTTATCAATCTTTAGTACATCAACCGGGAAGGAACGAAGCATATTCAATGACGAATACCCTGTTCCAAAATCATCAATCGTCATAAGAATACTATATTTACGCATCTTATTCATAAAATCGATTAATAATCCCGCTTCTTCCTCATCTACCGTTTCTGTAAGTTCTATTTCAATATACTTACTATCGATTTTGTATCGATTGATAACATTCATAATGTCTTCCGCAAGATTCTTATTCGTCAAATGTTTTCTGGAAAAGTTAACAGAAATACGAACCGGTTCCATTCCCTGATCAAGCCATTCCCTAATATCCATACAAACCTGTTCCAGAACATAGAAATCAAGCTGACATACCATATCATTCTGTTCAAAGGCTGGAATAAACTCTCCCGGACTGACAAATACATCATCCTGAAACCAACGTACTAACGCTTCCGCTCCCACCATCGTGTAATCATCAATGCTGACCTTGGGCTGATAAAACGCCTTAAATTCTCTATTCTGAATTGCCTTTGGAAACGCAGCTATCATCTGATTTCTTCTTAGTATCTTCTCTTTCATTTCCTTGGATGCATAGGCATACGGCTTTCTCTGTACGTGCTTTGCAATATTCATTGCCATCGCACAATCATTGACAACATTTCCACAATCCTCAATGCTATCATCCATTTCCATAATACCGGCAACCGCCCCGATGACAATCTGCTCCTTCTTACCATCTAAAATTCCATATGTTTTCACACCTGCAATCAAAGAAAGAAATTCTTGAGTTCTCTCCTTACGAATAAGCGCTACAAAATTATCTCCACCAAGTCTTCCAAGTTGTTCTTCTTCTACTAAGAAACTCATCACCTCTGTTGCATATCTTGCAATAATTCTGTCTGTTTCCTTGACTCCAAAACGCTTATTGATTAACCCAAAACGACTCAGATTAAAGTAAAATGCACTATATTGTATCAGCTCATTCTTCTTCATCAAACCATCAATATAAGTAAGAAATCCCCCTGCATTAGGAAGTCCTGTAAGACTGTCTATCATTCCAATACCATGAACAAGACTGGCTAACTTCCACTTCTTGCAATGCATGTAAATAAGATCCAATATCATTTTGATATCCGACTTTTCCTCCGTTGAGAATTCCGGCGCATTCTTTATCCTTGTTATTTCAAAAATCACCTGACCTGTCTCCGGTGTCTGGTATTCAACATGATAATCGGACGCTTCGTGTTTCTCACATTCCTGCATATATAATATCATTTCTTTGTCTTTTGCCTCTGCAGAACAATAAGTAGCAGGTGCTGTCAGCTTCGCCTTAAGCTCTCCTATCTGATACTGCTCCCCTATCTTACAAAAAGCACGACCTATTATATCAAATGTATTCTCATCATTTGATATGTCTTCAATGAATTGTCTCAAGATATCATTCGTAATCATAAAAACCTCTCTTTGCTATTCATCTACACTGACTTAAACTTACCTACTGCGCCATCTTCATGGCAGTTTTTTCATATTTTCTGTCATACCGGTTTGTCTTTCTTTTTTAAATCTCTACTTATATTTTATTACAATTTGACGTTTTTTCAACATTTTTCACACAATATTAGAGAATCATTTTTATAGAAAATAAAAAGCCAAGGATTTCTCCCTGACTTACTGTTAGCCCTTTGCTTAAAATATGATAATATTTCATTTCCTAATCAATATCAAAGTCCGCCGTATTACTAAATCCAACAAAATACAATGGTTCTATACTGTCCTTTTTATGTAGGAACGCAACCGAACCCTGCTCACTCTCTCCTTTCGCAATGATAAGATTATAAATATTATCTGATAAATAAGAGGTTACATCCTCTGCATTGCTTTCCCCATTCGATAATGCAAAATATAATCCTGCACTCATTAAGGAGCCTCTATTTTCTTCCATATAAATCTCATCTATTTCCCCTTCCTCATAAGAAACCTTAAAGGTTGCAATGATATACTCCATATCTTCCTCTGGCTTTACTATAGATGCATTTTCTCCTGATAAGCGCTTGTAGGCTTCCTCTCCCTTTTGTACATTCTTAAGCTCCAAGGTAACTTTTACCGGCACTTCACTTCCATCTGCCATCTGATAACCTTCTATTACTTTTGTTACCGGTTTAAAAGAGGCTTCCTGCACAGCATTTTGCTTCTGGCACCCTGTATATAAGCACATACACATGACAACCGTGCATAATAACCATCTCTTTTTCACTTTCTTCATTCCTGTTTCCTCCTGTTTTATAATCTTTGCTGTATATGATAACATTGCACCTCATTGGGTCAGTATAATGAAAAAAGCCTGAAAAACAAGATGAATTGCAGAAAATGCATTTTTATTGCAGAAAATGATTAACGCAAAACCTCTCTTATCCTTGTGGTATAATAATGGAAAAACAAAATTCCTGCCCATCGTTTGTTATTACATGAGAACCTTCATATTTCTCGATTGTTTCCACGATATTCCTTATCCCGATTCCATGTTCATCAACATCTTTACACTTTGATGTTTTGATTTCTTTTCCATCATAAACAATTTCATTTTCATACGTATTTCTAACGGAAATGATAATCATATCATCTTCATCTACAAATTTTAACTTTACAATGCGCTTCCCCTTACATCTTTCACATGCTTCTATCGCATTATTTAACAAATTAGACAGAATAATAACAATATCGCTGAATTTTTCCATTTTGCATTCTCTACTCTTTTTTCACCAAATGTTTCATAAAATAATTTACAACACAAAATCTCTAAAACCACATGAAAAAGCCCTTGTACATAATAAAACATTTATATCAATCCTTTATACATCACAAATTTTTCTTCCACACCCTTATAACGAGCTCTTGGAATATCAAATTTCATACCGTTACTTAATAGTACTTCATTTCTTTTTATACTCTTTATATATTTCATATTTATCAAAAAACTTTGATGTACTCTTACAAAATAATTCTCATCAAGCAGCTCTTCCATTCCCTTATGGTTTTTCTTTGCTTCATCCCATAATTCCTGCTTATATGCCATCTGCCCATCTCCTCCACAGACTGATAAAATGCTTTACAAGTGCTTCATCTCTTTTGTCACGACATTTTTTCATATGAACATCTGAATCTGAAAGCATTTCTATTGTATGATAGACACCAAATCTTTGATTCAGACGAAAAACTGCTTTTACCAATTTTGTGTTTTCCTCAACACCTGCTGATACAAGCATTTTTTCAATTCCTACCCTTTCTCTTTCTTCTGCCGATGTACTCTGATAAATTACCTCTGATCGCTTTGTAATCTTATCTTCACGGACAATTTTATTGATTTCATAACGCTGTGTCAGATTACGATAATGCAAATCATAATCATCATTTTCTTTATAATCTACCATAAAAGAATTGCAATGATATTCCTGCACTTTTTTCTTATCTGCCTTCACCATACCTAATTGCAATACCCTGTCATCCAACTGATTAACAAGCAAATAATCTGTTTTCAACTCTGATTCAGGATTTGCAGCAACATCATATAAATACAACTCCGAATAAGTTGATAACATCTCTTCAATACGATACAGATTATCTATTTTTCCATTTACCATAGCAAGCATGGAATCCTGCTTGCTCTTACCACGATAATATTTCTGTACCAGCTTTTCAAGAGAATCATATTTCAACCGCTTCTTTTTAATCATATATGCTCCCCTATCTCCAGTAAACATATCTGGTCTACCAATATATTGCATTCCCATTAAATGTGGTATCGTATTTTCTGAATTTGTCACATGGATAATCTTTTTAGGGATATAAATATAATAATCACTTGCACATAATATCCTTTTAGTATCCAAAAAGACTTCCAACAGCTTCTGATTTGCCATCCGTCAAATCCTCTCTTGTTCCTTATTCCATATTTTTCATTCATAGAAGAAAAATGCCTGAGCAATTAAGCCCAGGCTAATCTTTTCTTTTTATGAATTGCAATTCTGGGAGCAGGTCCTATGTTACTCCATAGGC
>CAYUKO010000178.1:0-6259 GCA_964445375.1 uncultured Roseburia sp. | reverse complement strand
AAGAGGTATTTTACTTCTTCCCTTTATTTTTGCCAATTAAAATTATACACTAACAATACATACTATACTGGTTCGTTCGTGGAAGTCGAGCTTTGTGGAAGTGCTGCTCTTCCTGTTAGAGCATCGTTATACTCTACTTTCTTAGCAAACAGTTCTTTACTATAAGGCACCACTTCAACATTACCATTCAAAGCCTTTAAGGAAAACTTGTCAGATTCGATAATTCCTATTCTTTCCTATCCTTTACAGTACTACTCTCTAGCATAGGTGCTACATTAGCTTCCATCATATCCAATACTTTTTCAAGACCTTCCGGTGTACCGTGATTGGTAGCACGAACATCTACATGATACTTTGCAGAATTATCAGAGCTTCTGGTACTCACCTGATGAGAACTGACACTACCTATAACATTCACCTTGGCTATTCCCATATTTAATGCTCCTCCCATGTTGGCACTCATATCCGATTCCTGTCGCTCACTTTGCTTTACCTCCATATCAAAGTGGACATTCAGCTCATCTGTCTGAAGATTTGGAATCGGTACCGTAGCAAGCATAAATTCTGCCGTGGAATCAGCAAGCTGGACGCTTGCATCTGCCGCTGCACATAGTGGTACGTCGATAAGCTGATCCATTGGTAACCCTGCAACCCGTTCTTCATTTTCCATAAAATCCCTAATCTCCTTTCCTTGCTAATACGCTCTTTTTTATATCCCTGTTCTGCTTCATCCTTGCTTAGATACTTTCTGTCAGCTGCTTTCTAAAACAAAAGACACGCAAAAGCTAGTATTAATGCTTTTTACGTGCCTTCCTTTATCTTACATACTTTATTCTATTCCAATGCAATCTCTTTTCATATGCAAAGGTAACCTTATTTCTGTCAATTTATCAAAAGTACGCTCTGCAACTAATTCTTATTTTCATTATACAATATTACGTTTAATTATGAAATATATTATTCTGATTTATAGTTTCTTTTTGCTATATTCATATATCATATTTGTTTTAAAACATTCATGATTTTATCATAATTCTCCGGTCTGTGCGGAAATGTGCAGTCCGTACATGCCTTTATCCTTTTGCCTCTTACTTCTATATATTGTGGATTCCCGGGGCAATGCTCCATGCGATACATCGGGCAATAGCAGAAAATACAGTTAAAGTCCTCTAACCCCTTATGACAAGGAAAATACTGACAATCTCTATTCTCAAAAAAACGATAGGAATTCTCCATACTCATTACCTCCTAGTAAATATTCCGTACCTTCATAATTACCTCTATTTTATATTTCACGATTTTACAACGCCTGCTTTAAATCCTCAATTATATCATCAACATTCTCAATTCCAACTGAGAATCTGATCAAATCCGGTGCAACTCCTGCTTCCTCAAGCTGTGCATCCGTAAGCTGTCTATGTGTATGGCTTGCCGGATGTAACAGACAGGTCTTGGCATCCGCTACATGTGTAACAATCGAAGCAACCTTTAACTTATCCATAAAAGCAATGGACGCCTCTCTTCCGCCCTTAATACCAAATGCCAGTACGCCACAGGTTCCATTTGGCATATATTTTTCTGCAAGAGCATGATATTTATCATCTTCCAGACCTGCATAATGCACCCACGCTACCTTTTCATGTAACTTTAAGAACTTGGCAACTGCAAGGGCATTTTCACAGTGCTTCTCCATTCTAAGATGCAGCGTTTCCAGTCCGACATTCAGATAAAATGCATTTTGTGGTGACTGACTCGAGCCAAAATCTCTCATCAACTGCGCCGTAGCCTTAGTAATATAAGCTCCCTTACCAAACTTCTCAACATAAGTAATTCCATGATAGGACTCATCCGGCGTAGTCAATCCTGGGAACTTATGCGCATACTTTGCCCAATCAAAATTACCGCTGTCTACGATACAGCCTCCCACAGTCGTTGCATGACCATCCATATACTTCGTTGTGGAGTGTGTTACAATATCTGCTCCCCACTCAAATGGTCTGCAATTAACAGGTGTTGCAAATGTATTATCAACAATCAAAGGCACTCCATGCGAATGTGCAAGTCTTGCAAACTTCTCAAAGTCAAAGATAGATACGGTAGGATTGGTAATCGTTTCTCCAAATACCGCCTTTGTATTCGGCTTAAAATATTTTTCCAGTTCCTCTTCCGGCAAATCCTGATCTACGAAAGTACACTCTATTCCCATTTTCTTCATCGTAACGCCAAACAGGTTATAAGTTCCTCCATAAATGGACGAAGATGCGATAAAATGATCACCAGCCTCACAGATATTGAATATAGCATAAAAGTTAGCTGCCTGCCCGGAAGAAGTGAGCATTGCTGCCACTCCTCCCTCCAAAGCACATATTTTTGCTGCAACTGCATCATTGGTCGGATTCTGCAATCTGGTATAGAAATATCCATCCGCCTCTAAATCAAACAACTTTCCCATGGCATCACTTGTATCATACTTAAAAGTTGTGCTTTGATATACTGGTAATTGTCTTGCTTCTCCCTGTGAAGGCTTCCAACCCTCATGAATACACTTTGTTTCTATTCTCATGTTTTATTTCTCCTATATGTAGCATCAATAATTATGCCTGTTCTCTTATAATTCTTGCTGCCTCTACCAGATTCTTAAGGCTGGCTTCTGTTTCCGGAATTCCTCTTGTCTTAAGACCACAGTCCGGATTCACCCAGAGCTTGTTCTTATCAATCTTGGTAAGCATCTTATTTAAGGCACCGACAATTTCTTCTACGGAAGGAACTCTTGGGGAATGAATATCATACACACCTGGTCCTACCTCTGTCTCAAAATGGCTCTCCTTAATCGCATCCAGAATGGTCAGCTTAGAGCGTGACGCCTCAAAAGAAATAACGTCCGCGTCCATGTTGTCAATATCCTTGATAATTTCATCAAACTCACTGTAACACATATGAGTATGAATCTGTGTCTCTGGCTTTACGCCGCTATGGCACAAACGGAATGCCGGAATTGCCCAGTCAAGGTATTCGCTGTACCAGTCGCTCTTACGAATTGGCAGCTTTTCCTTTAAGGCTGCTTCATCAATCTGAATGATATGAATTCCTGCCTTTTCAAGGTCAAGCACCTCTTCTCGAATCGCAATACCAATCTGATAAGCCATTTCCTTTAAAGATACATCTTCTCTTGGGAAAGACCAGTTTAAAATCGTGACCGGACCGGTTAACATTCCCTTTACCGGCTTATCCGTAAGGCTCTGAGCATAGGAAGAATACTCTACCGTAATCGGTCTGATTCTCTTCACATCACCAAAAATAATTGGTGGCTTCACACATCTTGTACCATAAGACTGTACCCACGCTTTCTCCGTAAACACATAACCTGCCAGATTCTCGCCAAAGAATTCCACCATGTCATTACGCTCATATTCACCATGAACTAATACATCAATTCCCAGTTCTTCCTGCTTTCTGATACAGTCATGAATCAGCTCAAATACCTTTTTATCATAAGCTGCCTTATCAATTTCGCCCTTACGATAACTACTTCTGTTCTTCTTTACCTCCTGTGTCTGAGGGAAAGAACCGATTGTGGTAGTCGGGAAAAGAGGCAGATTGTATACCTTCTTTTGGAGTTCCTGACGTTTCGCACGCTCTGGAAGTCTGCTAAAATCCTTCTCCTCTAAAGCAGCCGTTCTCTTCTGTACTTCCTTGTCCTGATATTGTCTTTCCTGTTCAAAAATCTTCTGATTCGCAAGAAACGTCTCTTCCTTTGTATAATCCGCACTTTCTGCAAGCACGGAAAGTTCCTTTAACTCTGCAAGCTTTTCTACTGCAAAAGAAAAATATTGTCTTACTTCGCTCTCAAGCTTTGTTTCATTGTCCAGTGTGTATGGCACATGCAGTAAGGAACAGGAAGTTGATAACACAATCTGCTCGGTATACTCGCGTAATTCGGTTACTGTATCCAATACCTTCTTATAATTACATTTCCAAATGTTTTTACCATTTACAAGTCCTGCAAAGAGAATCTTTTCCTTCGGGAATCCATTCTTTCTTACCAGCTCCAGATTTTTCTTTCCTTCAAGGAAATCAAGTCCAATACCGTCAAAATCAAGTGCTGTAATATCGGAATAGCAGTCTCTCACATCTCCAAAGTAAGTCTGTAACAATACCTTGCAGCTGCCCTTTCTCTTTAACAATTTCTGATAAAGGTTCTCAAAGAATGTAATATCTTCCTTCGTTAAATCGGTAACAAGTGCCGGTTCATCAAACTGTACCCACTTTACAGACAGCTTGTTAAATCCCTCTAACAACTGGCTATATGCATTGATTGCATCCTCTGCAAAATCATCAGCCTTTTTCTCCCCTTGATATTTTGCAAGCTTCAGGAACGTAAATGGTCCAATTACAACCGGCTTTGTCTCCACACCAAGCTCCTTTGCCTCCTGATACAACGCAAATGGCTTCTCTCCCACAAGTTCTAATTTCGTATCATCCGAAATCTCAGGCACCATATAGTGATAATTGGTATTGAACCATTTCTTCATCGCTAATGCCTTTACATCACCTTCTGCTCCCTGATAACCTCTTGCCATGGCAAAATAGGTATCCAGATCATTTAAGTTCAACTCCTGATAGCATTTTGGTACGACGTTAAATAACACGGCTGTATCAAGCATTCCATCATAATAAGAAAAATCATTGGAAGAAATATAGGTAATCCCCTGTTCCTTCTGGTATGCAAAATGCTCTTTTCTTAATCTGATGGCAACTTCTTCTAATTCCTGCTTATTGATTTCACCACGAAAATACTTTTCGGATGCAAATTTTAATTCTCTCAACTTTCCCACTCTTGGAAATCCAACAACTGCACTAAACATTTCTTTCTCCTCCGATATTGCTGTAATTTTATGTTGTTTAGTATAATTTGTTTTCTTTGAAATGAAAAATACAAAAAAATAGTGGTTTGATATAGTTTCAAACTATTTCAAACCACTTTTCTCTATCTGATATGATTCTGTAACGCCTCCATATAAGCATTTCCATATCGGCTAAGAGGCATATTTTTCTGTGTAATTGTACCGATTCTCATAAATTCATCAACAAGCAATGGTCTTGCTATAATATTCTCTCCATTGAGTTCTCTGCTGATGACACCGGAACTGACCGTATAGCCATTCAAGCCAATTACCAGGTTAAACAATGTTGCACGGTCACGCACCTTAATGTTTTTCTTACGATCAAGCGTACTTAAGATTTCCTCAGCAAAATAAAAGGAATTATACTCTCCCTGCTCAAAGGACAGATACGGATATTCTTCCAAGTCCTCCAGAGATATTGCCTTTCTTTCTGCCAGAGGGTGCTTGGAACTGATAAAGACATGAGGTTTTGCCATAAACAGCTCTTCAAATTTCAAACCATTCTGCTTGATCAGCTTCATGATAATTTCTTCATTCTTGGACGACACATAGAGAATACCAATCTCACTCTTCAAACGACTTACATCTTCGATGATTTCATAGGTCTGTGTTTCTCGCAATGTAAAATCATACTGGTTGGCATCAAATTCCTGAATAACGTCCACAAAGGCATTGATAGCAAAGGAATAATGCTGGCAGGACACGGAAAAGCGTGGCCTTTGTTCTTTCACATTCAGATACTTTTCTTCCAAAAGTCCAACCTGCTCCAATACCTGCCTTGCATAAGAGAGGAATTCATCTCCTTCATTCGAAACAGCAACGCCTTTATTTGTTCTATTGAAAATCGTTATCTGCATCTCTTTTTCCAGCTCACGAATTGCATTCGTAAGACTTGGCTGTGAGATAAACAACCGTTTTGCCGCTTCCGTGATATTACCGGTTTCTGCAACGGTAACTATGTATTTTAACTGTTGTAATGTCATGATTCAGCCTCATCTTATCTACAAATATAAATTCACTGCTTTTCACCTAAAGCTTTACCACATTAAAAGTAATTATATCATTAACGCTTCTACCCATTTATTGGGGTTAAATAAAAAATCAAGGGTTATATTCATATCGAAAAACCCTTGATTTCTGTAGACATTTAAATAATTAGTTAGCTTCAACAACAGTCTTCTTGTTGTAAGAACCGCAAGCCTTGCATACTCTGTGAGGCATCATTAAAGCGCCACACTTGCTACACTTTACTAATGTAGGAGCACTCATCTTCCAGTTTGCTCTTCTCTTATCTCTTCTTGCTTTAGAAGATTTATTCTTTGGACAAATAGACATTGTTACACCTCCTTATTCGC
>CAYUKO010000177.1:0-6346 GCA_964445375.1 uncultured Roseburia sp. | reverse complement strand
CTATTTCCTGCTTATTATACACCATATCTGACGTTTTGAGAACTTTCCTATAAATCAAAAAAGACCAAGTAAATCGCTCTACTCAGTCTGTTAATAATAACAATATTTAGTTTTTCCCGAAGGGATTTGCAACGAAGTTGCTTAATCTTGTGAAGCTCTGCTACAAGCAATACCCAGTACTTAGTGGCAAAACGCCACTAACTGGGCAATGGTTGCACCTCTGCACACTGCTATGTTGCTTATAATCCGTTGTCTTATATGCCTTACACTCCTAAAATAGAAATTGGAGGTGTATATCTATGAGCAATATTCAAATTGAAATCGGACAACGTATTAGACAGCTCCGTTTAGAAACTGGACTAAGCCAAGAAAAATTTGCTTTGTCGATTGGCATGGATAGAACTTATTTTGCATCAGTCGAAAATGGGAAACGAAATATATCCATCGTCAATTTAGAAAAAATAATCAATGGATTGAATACTTCGTTTTCCAATTTCTTTGAGGGCATTCCATTTACACAATAAAGGAGATTATTATGCAAAAGAACAATGAACCTAGTGAAACCGAAAAAAGAAATAATCGAGTAACTGCATATCTTCAAAAAATATATGCTATGGCTCAAAACACTCAGAACAAAATTGAACCGTCTGAATATTCCCCATTGCTATTAGAAGTCTTCAACTCAAAAACAATTAGTTATCGTGAAATTGTTTTGACTTCACTGGTTGCAAAATATTTAGACAAAGATTTCAATTCTCATACCAATTTTTATGGTTGCAAACCAAGAGCTATTTATGAAAATCCTATCAAAGATTTTCTTATTGAACACGGATTTCCATGCACAAAATCTGGTCCTCTAAATATTGCTAAAGCTTCAAATATTGATGAGGCATGGACATCACAGCGTGACCCAAAAGAAGATGCCGAAAAAACAATGATACTTTGCGATGCTATTTCAGGTAATGATTCGTCTCTTAGACAAAACCTTTCTATATATTTAATGAGATTATATATGTCCAAAGCAAAAGAGATGGAAAAACTAACCGTAAATATCAAACCATCTTCAGACCCTCTTGTACTTCACGACTTGTGCATAAAACTTATTGAACAAGCACCTGATGGTGGAAATACACCTCAACGAATTGTCGGTTATCTCTTAACTGCACAACATGAGGCAATGCGAACCGGTCTTATTGTAAGTGGTGCGACTGACAGTGCTTCAACCACTAGCACTACAAGCCAAAAGCCCGGAGATATAAATGAAGAACACCCTGATGGTACAATTCTATGTGTATATGAAATTACAATAAAAACCTTTAACTATCACAGAATACTTGATTCATATGATTGTGTAAAAACCTATAATGAAACGCACAGTTCTGCGGTAAATGAAATAATTGTTATTTGCAGAAAACAAGATTGCCCATCCGAAATGGTTTCACTTTCCACCTGTCTTTGTATGGGTACATATAATTATCAAGATATTCGTTATTACTTTTGGAATATTGATGAATGGATTTCTTTCACATTACAACACATGAATATTTCTGCTCGAGAAAAATTCTTTGAACTGCTGAATAATTACATTAACGATTCTAATACACACGAAGCAGTTAAAGTAGCTTGGTCTAAACTTAACAGTTAGGCAAATGGGAGAGTTAACAAAAAACTCTCCCTTCTTATCACTAACAATAGGTTTCTAAATATTCTTCTACTGCTTTTGCAACTGCTTCTGCTAAATTGCATGGTACCGCATTCCCAATTTGAGTATAAATCTTACCTTTATTTCCGCAAAATTTATATTCATCAGGAAATGTTTGAATTTTGATAGCTTCCTTAATCGTAATACGTCTTAATCTACTAGGAGCATCCTTAAATTCAGGAACAATGTTTCCGTCTAATAAACCTTTATGGTATTCAACCACCCAATCAGTCTTTGCTTCCCCATATAAATACTCTTCATCTATAAATGGGGTTTTATTTCCGCCCATTGAAGCCGGAAGAGTATTAGAATATTCATCAACATTCATCGGTCTACCTTGACCATTAAAATACATTCCAGCATAAGGTGACTTTCTCATAATAGGTCTTGTAGCAAATGTAATTTTTGCCGTACAAGTATTAGGATTATTCTCAGTTCCGGCTCTTCCTAATGGTTTCAATAATTCTCTGATTGTTTTGGACTTTTTTTTCTGAGTTTCTAGCATTTCTTTCATGTGATATTCAAAGAAAGGATCTGAACAATCTTTAATACCAATGAAAAAAACCCTCTCCCTTTTTTGTGGAACGTTATACTCTGTTGCATTAAGTACAAACGGCATGCAAAAATACCCTAACTTTGATGCTCTCTGAATATACTCTTGTCTAACAGATTCCCACTTTTCTAATACACCAAGTGCTTTTACATTTTCCATAACAAACGCTCTTGGTTTTACTCTTTCAACTACATCCAAAAATGTAAATATCAATTTGCTTCTCTCATCATCAGGATTCATCTTTCCCGCAACAGAAAAGCCCTGACACGGAGGTCCTCCAAAAACAAAATCAACACCTTTATATTGACATACTTGTTCAATAACATTATGTATATCATCATTTATCATCACTGACTGTTCATGATTATTCACATAAGTTTCAGCAGCTTCTTTCATAATCTCATTTGCAAATACTACCTTTACTCCTGCTTTTTCAAAGCCAACATCCATACCACCCGCACCAGTGAATAATGATACTCCGGTATATTTTTCTTTATTCATATTGTTTTACCTCTCATTACCGTCTTCATGTACCTTGAAAATCAATGATTTGTTGTCCGAATCAAGGTAAATATCAAAATATGTTTTTCCTTTTTCTATTTGTAAGTTAGATAATACCGACTTTGGCAATCGTACTCTCATATCTTGTTGCAAAATGTATGTGTCCAGATATACGTTATTTTTTCCCATATCAGCCTCCCAATAGACTAATTATAGTCTATATTTAGTCTAATTTCAACCCATACTAAAACCAATTCTCTTGCATCGCTCCCGCTTATTCTCATCAATTCTGCAACTAATGTATCGTGATAATATGCATATTGTCAGGCTGTCTGTTCACTTTTCTTTGCATGGTACGCTTCACGTCTCATAGCCAGTGTTTTTTCATATCTCTCTTTTACAACAGGGTCTCCATTCAATGCATCTTCACGCATTTTTCTGTAGCTCTTCACTGAGGTTCTAACCTGATACTGTTTACGTTCTGCAAGCTGACTCTGGGCTTCCTGATCTCCGGCTTCTGCTTTTTCCTTGATTTCTGCACGCTTCTGATTTCTCTTCTGCGTAGATTTCTTTGAAGATTGCCTTTTTCTTTCAGCAATCTCTTCCGCTCTGCGTGCTTCCTCTGACTGCAATTCCTTCACTTCTTCCTCACTGAGGGGACGTACGAAATTACCAATGAAATTGAAGTAAATGTCCACTTGTTGGGTACGGTCTTTTGTTCTGCCACCCTCTGCTTCATGAATAACAACTTTTTCAATAAAGTCATTAAGCATCGGTGTCGTCAGTTCGTCAAAATCCCGGTACTTCTTAACCAGTCGCACAAATCTGTCAATCTGCACTGTCTTAGTGGATATACGTTCTGTAGCAGTTTCAAGTTCTGAAATTCTCTGCTCTAAGTTACTTTGTTCGGTGTCATATTCTGTCATAAGACGATTAAACTGTCTCTCCGGCAATCGCCCCAGTGTAAAATTCTCATACAGACCTTTTATCAGATCATCCAAATCCATCATGCGACGCTTTGCTTCTAACAGCTCCTTTTTATCGTCTGTATTGTCCTTTTCACACTGCAATTCATACTGTGCTTTCAACTGTTCTGCAAACCCTTTTTCATCTTTAAGGACATACTGTGACACTCTCTTAGTTGCTTGAAAAATCAGCATTTCTACGGTACTTGCTTTGATATAGTGACCAGTACATGAATGATATTTATTGTGATACCGGCTACATCGGAATGCCTGATTGCTGTCATATATTTTCCCATCTTTCGGCTGTGAATTGATATATGCCAGTCTGCTTCCACAATCCGCACAATAAAGGAATCCTGACAGCCTGTGCGTAGGCTTTTCGCTGTTTCGTCTTGGAGATACCCTTTTTCTCATTCTCTGTGCTTTATCATACGTTTCCTGATCAATGATAGCTTCATGTGTATTGTAAAAAACAAGCAGTTCATCCTCATTTACAACTCTTTTCCGTTTTGTCTTAAAATTGTCTTTCGTTGTCTTACCAAGAACGGTATGCCCCAAATACTCACGTCTATCAAGAATATATCCTACTGTCGTTGCATTCCAAGTATAAGGGTCATGATAATTCGTACACTGACAATCCTCAGGGTGGTTCTGTCTCGCATAAGCTGACGGAATAAGGACTTTATCCTCTGATAAGGTATCTGCTATTGCGGTTGCACCCATTCCTTCACAGGCAAGCTGAAAAATACGTCTGACAACTGAAGCAGAAACTTCGTCAACATATAAGGTCTGCTTATCCTCAGACTTTCTGTAATAGCCATAAGGCACTGCACCACTGACACGTTTTCCATCTCTCATTCTTGCCTTGAACACTGCCTTAATTTTCTTACTGGTATCTTTTGCATACCATTCATTCATAATATTCAAAAATGGTGTGAAATCATTATCTGTCGGATTGGCACTGTCAACTCCGTTATTGACTGCAATAAAACGGACATTTTTCTTAGGGAACATCATTTCAGTATAGAAACCTACTTGCAGATAATTTCTTCCAAATCGTGACATATCCTTAACGATTACTGTTCCTACTCTTCCGGCTTCGATTTCTGTCAAAAGTGCATTAAAAGCCGGTCTGTTGAAATTCGTACCTGAATATCCATCATCACTGAAATGCTGAATATTATCAAAACCATTCTGCACTGCATAATCTTCAAGATACTTCTTCTGATTTGTTATGGAGTTGGATTCTCCTTGAATCTCATCATCACGAGACAACCGCTCGTAAAGTGCTGTTATTCTGTTGTCTTTAGCCATTTTCTCAGTTCCTTTCGTTATGCTAAAAAATAAGAGCACACAGAAAACACTTCATTTTTTAATGACATATTTTCTCTGTATTCTTAAAATCTAACCCTTTGGATCGGTAACTACATAAGAGCTGTGCATCTGCATAAGGTTGGGCTTTACAAAAAACCTTGTCTTACCGGAACCTGATCCCCCGATAACAAGAATGTTCTTGTTTCTTGCATACTTTGGCTCTTTTGGTCTGCCGGACATCATAAGCCTTTCTGTTTCTGTTAAAATCACGTTGTTCTCAAAGACCGGATCAACGTATGGCTCAATATCCTTTGCATTCCCCCATCTTGCAGAACCGTACTCTACGCCATGCCTGAACTTCTTGGCATTCTTGGCTTTGAAATACACTACAAGCCGGAATACAATGCCACACCCTGCACCTATCAGCAAATCTTTCGGAAAGAAGCTCGGTAACGGATTGGCAAATAAATCCTCCAATCCATTCATAACTGCCAGCATCTTGTCGGAAATGTTCTGCCCCGGTGATGTTCTCCAGAGGCATGCCACCTTATCACAAAAGTAGCCTATAAGGACATACGGCAGATTCATAAGAAAAAACTTCTTTTTATCTACCTTATTGATTTCAGATTTGAGCTTTTCCGGAACTGCTTTTAAATCTTTGACTATCCCCTCTATGACTTTACTCATAGCGACTGTCCCCTGTCTTTTTGATGCTCCCTTGCTCTTTCTCTGTTCTTGTCCTTACCTAACATCTCCCTAAATTCTGCCAATTTTTCTTTTACAGATACTCTGCCACGCTTCTTCTCATTAACTTTTACAAATTCCTTAAATGCCTGTGTAATCACATCGGCATCTTTGCCCTTGAAAAAAACAATATACTTCGGTGGTTCAACTGTCTTATCCTTTTTCACAGCAAAGTCAACATTATACTTTTTTGCCACTCTTTCAAAGGATTTGATGTTGTTATCCGTAACCTCAATACTCGAAGTTCCCATACCTTGTCCCACCAATGCTTTTACTGAAATCTTTCCATGTGTTGCCTGTTTTCCGGCTTTTCGGTGTTCCAGATACAACTTCATGGCTTTTTTCAATACATCGGCGGTCAGCCTAGAGGATTTAAAAACAAGGGCAATTGTTTTTTGTGTTACTTCCTCCTGCATGGTTTTCCTCCTTAATTTTTTTGTTGCAGTTCCGCTATGGTGGAACATACAGCCTGTGCAATAAATACTTCATTTTTTCTCCCTTCCACTTCTGGACGGTAGTGTCAAATCTACTACCTATTTTTTCTTTAATAACCTTTATTTTCGGGAG
>CAYUKO010000176.1:0-6435 GCA_964445375.1 uncultured Roseburia sp. | reverse complement strand
ACTACTTTTTATATGATTAGATACGTGTTTCTACAAAGATTGCATAGATTGCTCTGATTGCTGTCTCGAAATCAGCGTTATCAACACCGATGATGATATTTAACTCACTGGAACCCTGGTCAATCATACGAACGTTAACGTTAGCATGTGCAAGTGCGGAGAAGATTCTTCCTGCTGTACCTCTGGTTGCCTTCATACCACGACCTACGACTGCGATCAAGCCAAGATCTGACTGAATATCGATGTGGTCAGGATTTACTGCCTTGTTGATACCGGAAAGTACTCCCTGCTCTTTCTCTTCGAATTCAGACTGATGAACCATAACACTTAAAGTATCGATACCAGATGGCATATGCTCGAAGTTAATTCCATACTCTTCAAATACCTGAAGAACCTTACGACCAAAACCAACCTCTGAGTTCATCTGATCCTTTTCGATATTGATAGAAGCAAATCCCTTCTTACCTGCAATACCAGTAATGGTATACTTAGACTTCTGGCAAGTATGACCTACAATCCATGTACCGGCATCTTCTGGAGCATTGGTATTCTTGATGTTGATTGGAATACCTTCTTTTCTAACTGGGAAAATGGCATCCTCATGAAGAACAGTAGCACCCATATAAGAAAGCTCACGAAGCTCGCTGTATGTAATCATTTCGATTCCCTGTGGATTGTCAATGATACGAGGATCTGCTACAAGGAAACCGGAAACGTCTGTCCAGTTCTCATATACGTCAGCCTTAACAGCCTTAGCTACGATAGAACCTGTAATATCAGAACCGCCTCTTGAGAAGGTCTGTACCACACCACTTTCCTTAGCACCATAAAAACCTGGAATAACTGCCTTTTCTACCTTTTCCAGTCTCTTAGACAATAATTTATTGGTAAGCTCTGCATCAAATGCACCATCTTCTGTAAAACGAATTGCTTCTGCCGGATCAACGAATTCATATCCTAAGTAGTTTGCCATGATAATACCGTTTAAGTATTCTCCACGGCTTGCTGCATAATGGCTTCCTGCCTTCTTCTTGAAGTTCTCTGTAATCTTCTTAAACTCTGGTGTAAGGTCAAGCTTTAATCCTAAACCATCAATGATTTCCTGATATCTTGCCTGAATCTTAGCCATTTCTGCCTTGAAATCCTTATCCTTCTCAGCTAAATCATAGCAGCCATATAACATATCTGTTACCTTTGTATCGCTGCTAAAACGCTTTCCTGGTGCAGAAGGAACTACAAACTTTCTGTCTGCATCTGCATGGATGATATCTCCAACCTTCATAAACTGCTCTGCACTTGCTAAGGAACTTCCACCAAATTTTACTACCTTTTTCATGATTCTATATTACCTTTCTCATTGAATTACTTTTCTCGTAATGTATTATACACATTCCTGCGCTGCTGTAACATCTTCCTCTGTTTCAGCATGGGCTATCCGCTTTTATTTCATAAAGAGCCTGTCGATAATTGTGTGACCTTCTGCCACGTAATTTCCGCTTGCTGTACCTTCCTGCTCATTGTAATTCCATGTATTTGCCTGTTCTGCTGTGCTGTCATAGAGCATGTAAGGAACTTCTTTATTGGTATGTGTTCTTACACGAATCGGTGTAGGATGATCCGGCAGAACCAACATTCTGAAATCAACGTTCTGTTCTTTGAGTTTGCTCTCTAATGGTCCGATCACGCGCTCATCAAGATACTCAATTGCCTGTACCTTTCTTTCTACGCTTCCCTGATGTCCCATCTCGTCCGGAGCTTCTACATGAACATATACAAAGTCATATCCATCCTTTGTCAAAGCATCTACTGCTGCCTGCATCTTACCTTCGTAATTGGTATGTAAGCCACCATTAGCGCCTTCAACCTCAACAACACCCATGGAAGCACCAACCGCAATACCCTTTAACAAGTCAACGGCTGAAATCATCATACCCTTTTTACCTGTCTTCTCTTCGAAAGAAGAAAGCATTGGCTTTGTTCCAGCTCCCCAGAACCAACAACAGTTTGCAGGATTGAGTCCCTGTTTCTTACGTTCTATATTAATTGGATGATCCTTTAAGATCTCATAGCTTTTCTTCATCATATTGCGAAGTACTTCGTCCTGTGGAAGATGCTGACCAATTACCTGTGTAAGAACATCATGAGGCTGTACCAAATCAATTACCTCGCCTTTATCCCAGATTAAACAATGGCGATAGCTTGTTCCTACATAAAAATGATAGGTTTCATTCTCCAACTCTTTTCTTACTGCTTCCAGAAGCACTGCACAATCCTCTGTGCTGATTTCGCTTGAGCTGTGGTCGATGATAGTCTTCTCTTCAAAAGGAACGTCATCATCAGAAATGGTAACGATATTACATCTAAGTGCAACATCCGTATCCTTCATTGGAACACCAATACTTAAAGCTTCCAATGGAGAACGTCCGGAATAATATTTCTTTGGATCATAGCCTAATACAGAAAGATTTGCTGTATCAGAACCCGGCTTCATTCCTTCCGGAATTGTATGTACAAGACCAATCTCAGAAAGCTTGCTCAATCGATCCATATTAGGAGTCTTCGCATACTCTAATGGAGTCTTTCCTCCTAACTGTTCAATTGGTTCATCTGCCATTCCATCGCCTAAAACTACTACATATTTCATAATTCTTTCTATCCTTTTCCTTTTTAGTCCATACGAATCATATTGATTACGTTGCCAGCTTTTTCTGCTTTTTCCTTGTATTCACGCTCTGTCATTTCTTCTGTGATAAATCCACATTCATCAGCAGAAACAGCCTCAAGGAATTCTACCTTACCAAAGTTATTCTCAATCGCTGCCTTATCGCTAGAAGCAACACGAACGAAGAATCTTCTGGATGCGCTGTCGATAGAAGAAATCTCAAGCTTCTCATCATCCCATACGATATTGATGTGCTTGCCCTGATGCTTTGCACAGTCAAGAACGTCTGCTACTACCGCACTTGCAGTCGCAAGCTTACCAGCACCCTTTCCATAATACATGGTATCTGCTACCATATTACCCTTAACAAGGATTGCATTGAATACGTTCTTTACAGAATGTAATGGATTCTCAGAAGAAACAACAAATGGTGCTACCATTGCATAATATTTTCCATCCTTATGTACGCTCTTTGCAAATAACTTGATGGTGCATCCAAGCTGCTTCGCATATGCAAAATCAGCCTTAGTGATTGCTGTGATTCCTTCTGTATAAATATCAGCAAAATCAACATTCTTACCATATGCAAGAGAAGTAAGGATTGCAATCTTTCTTCCTGCATCATATCCGCAAACATCTGCTTCCGGATTAGCCTCTGCATAACCCTTTTCCTGCGCACGCTTTAATACGGTATCAAAGTCTGCTCCCTCCATTTCCATCTTAGTAAGAATATAATTGGTTGTACCATTTAAGATACCTGTAATAGACTCAATTTCTTCCTGTGCAAGAGATGTAATTAATGGTCTGATAATAGGAATACCGCCACCAACACTTGCCTCGAAGAGATAGCTGCAATTGTTTGCCTTAGCAATCTGAATCAGTTCCGCACCATGCTTCTCAACAAGCTCCTTGTTAGAAGTACATACGCTCTTACCACTTTCTAAAGCACGCTTTGTAAAGTCATAAGCTGGTCTTTCTCCACCCATAGTCTCACAGATAATAGAAACTTCCGGGTCATTTAAGATTACTTCTACATCATGTACTAATACTTTCTGTACCGGATCATTTTCAAAATCGCGAAGGTCAAGAACATATTTTACTTCAATTTCATTACCAATCTTCTTCTGAATAGTCTCACTGTTCTTGTTTAATACCTCGTAAACACCGCTTCCTACTGTACCGTATCCAAAAATTGCAACTTTAATCATTTTTCATTTCTCCTCGTTATTTATTCTCGTGCAAGTACCTTTACGTTATGTACGCCGTTTCTTTTCTCCATCTCAAGCACCATCTCCGACACATCACCTGTCGTGTCAAGAATCTGAATACTCAAGGACAAAGAAGCAATTCCATTAATCGGAATCGTCTGATGGATTGTCAGGATATTGGCTCCAAAATCAGCCACAACCTTAAGCACATCCGATAGCAATCCCGGTTCATCATTCATCTGACAGGAAAGCGTTAACGTCTTTCCCTGTGCGGAATCATGAAATGGAAAAATATCGTCCTTGTATTTATAATAAGAGCTTCTGCTAATACCTACCTTATCTACTGCCTCCTGTACAGATGCAACCCTCTGAGTTTCAATAAGGCGATTCGCTTCTACAACTTTAAGCAGAACCTCTGGCAAAGCTCTTTGTTTCACAACAAAGTATACCGTTGTGCCTTCCATATTCGTCCTCCAAAAACATTTATCTTTCTATCAAAAACACTCTTCTTTTTCTGTTTTTGTATTAAAGACATTTGTGCGTCACCGTGATACATAATAGCATAACGCACAAAAAAGTGCAACTGTTTTTGTTGCACTTTTTTCCATACTTTTCTATATTTTATTATAAAGTTCTAATTGCATAAACGCTTCCTTAGGAACCGGCCTCGCATAGAAGTATCCCTGAAATCCATGAGCTGGAAAATTCAACATATAATCTTTAATCCTCTCATTCTCAATTCCTTCCACATATACTTCAATACCAAGCGCATCTGCACATGCCATAACTGCCTTGACAATCTCCTGATCTACCTTATTATTCTCAATTTCTGAAATAAATCCTCTATCTATACTGAGATTATCAATCGGCAGCTTTCGTAACACACTCAGAGATAAATAACCTGTTCCAAAATCATCCACTGCTATTTTAATTCCCTGCGACTTCAAGAAAATAATTTCATTTCTTAAAAAGCTCATATCCAACTGTCTGCATCGCTCCGTCAGTTCAAAGCAAAGATGTTCCGTTGGAAATCCTGTACTTAACAAAATCCCCGTAAGTGTACTTCGAAACTCACTTCGCTCCAATTGAGCGTAAGAAAGATTTACATGAATCATCAAATCCGGATGATCTTTTAAAAACTCCTTCCCATCCGTCATAGCCTGTCGCAGCACCCAGTTTCCTAGCTCGAAGAAAGCCGAGTCTTTCTCAAGCCATGGAATAAACACGCCCGGTGGTACTTCTCCGTAAGGTTCTTTCTTCCACCGAAGAAGAGCTTCTACTGCGATTAATTTTCCATTCTTCGGTGCCACAATTGGCTGATAGCATAGATAAAATCCATTACAATCATCCTGAATGCTGTCTCTTATCGCATTTATAATTTCAACAGTCTTCTTATTTTTATCTACTTCATCATTTTCTACGACACAAAGTTCACCATGCTTTTCATTTTTTGACATATTCAATGCATATCTTGCCGCTGAATGGACTGCATGCTCATTGATTCTGCAATCCTCTACTGCAACAGCTCCACCGCATACCATCAAAGGCACTGGATTTCCCTGCACAATAATACGATTCTTGGCCCACTCCTGAAGGCGCGAATAATAATTCTTGATATCATCTAATGGAAGGTCTGTTGTAAGAACCGCAAAACGGGTTCCTTCCATTCGATATATTTTCCCTTTATCCTGCAACAGCTCCCGCATCGTTGATGCAAAAAGCTTCATTGCTTCATTTCCAAACTCATATCCATATAACTCATTTACATCTGAAAAGTGTTTCAATCCGACAAGTAAGACGCGGTACTTCTTACCTCTTTCCCGAAGCACACGCACAGCATATAAAAATTCATACAGATTATATAAATTGGTGGTGGGGTCAATGTTATCAATTTTTCCGCGGTTTGTAATCGTTCCTGCAAAATAAGTAGGATGTCCGGCTTCATCCTCTATCACTACGCCACTACAGGTACATGCTACATAATTCCCATTTCTATCTCTGGCACGGTATTCCAGTTCATGGTTCATCTTCTTACCCGAAAAAACCGCATCAATATCTTCCTGATATTTCTTACGATCCTCCGGATGGATATGCTCCGCCCAAATGCCACCGGCATCCTCCATATATTCTCCTGGCAATCCAAAGTCGTCTACTGCACTCTTCGACCACCTGGACATATCTGTCCACATATCACACACATAAATGTAACTGCTCTTCGAGGTTGCCGCAAATGCCTCGAAAAGCTTATCAAAATATTCAGAAGTCCGGAATCCCATTTTATTCACCTCACACCAAAACAAAAAAACAAAAACGTCAATTATAATTATAACATATTGCTCGAAATTGCAAATACATTTTTGTACTTTTATTTGTTTTAAGTGTTAATTTTGTATTTTTTACATATCTATTAATCATATTAGTATTTTCATGAATATTGTTAGCCATTATATTTTTTACAAAAAAAGAAGTGCTGAATCATCAACACTTCTAACCTTTTAGGAATGAGACATCGGGGACTCGAACCCCGGACAACTTGATTAAAAGTCAAGTGCTCTACCACCTGAG
>CAYUKO010000175.1:0-6713 GCA_964445375.1 uncultured Roseburia sp. | reverse complement strand
GTACCGGTGTTACATCCTTGATACTGGTTACTTCAAGACCACATGCCTGAAGTGCACGAATTGCAGCTTCTCTACCTGAACCAGGACCCTTAACCATAACATCTACAGACTTTAAACCATGTACTAAAGCTGCCTTTGTAGCTGTTTCAGCTGCCATCTGAGCAGCATATGGAGTAGATTTCTTTGAACCTCTAAATCCCAGACCGCCTGCACTTGCCCATGAAAGAGCATTTCCTTCTGTATCTGTCAATGTAACAATTGTATTGTTAAATGAAGACTGGATATGTGCCTGTCCGCGTTCAACGTTTTTCTTAACGCGCTTTTTTGTCACTTTTTTTGTAACTTTCTTAGCCATTTTTAAACTAACCTACTTTCTCAATTAAACTTTGTGTCACCTGTTTACATATGAAGTATCCACTTCATACAAGGAACAACTCAGCTACAGCCGAGCTTATTTCTTCTTATTTGCTACTGTTCTCTTAGGACCTTTTCTTGTTCTTGCGTTTGTCTTTGTCTTCTGACCACGAACAGGAAGTCCCTTTCTATGACGGATACCACGATAGCATCCAATTTCCTGTAATCTCTTAATGTTAAGAGCGATTTCTCTTCTAAGATCACCTTCTACAAGGTAATTCTCATCGATTACAGCGCTAATTGCCTTAACATCATCATCTGTTAAATCTCTAACACGAGTATCAGGATTAACACCTGCCTGTGCTAAGATTTTATCAGCACTTACTCTACCGATTCCGTAGATATAAGTTAAACCGATTTCTACACGTTTTTCTCTTGGTAAGTCAACACCAGCGATACGAGCCATGTTAAAATTCCTCCATTTTGCTTTGTAACAAGATTATCTCTTATTACATGATTAATAGTAAACTAATTGATTGGGGTATACATTCATACCCAATCGGATATCAATCCGATTTGTCCGATACTACATCGGCATCTGGTTAACCAGATGTTGGCAGGTAGTCTTGTTTTTCCTGCCTGTTTCCTGCGAAACTTTTTCTCGGTATCAAGAAGTAAACACACGACAAATTCGATTCTCTATTTGTCATATATTTCATAGTAAGTATTCTTTTGACGGATATCTTTCGATATATAAGAATACTTGCTTCAGCCGCACATCTCAATAGCACAAAGGATTCATTAACCCTGTACCTGTTTGTGTTTCGGATTTTCACAGATTACTCTGATCTTTCCTTTTCTCTTGATAATCTTGCATTTTTCGCAAATAGGTTTTACTGATGATCTAACTTTCATGTTAAACCCTCCTTTCAAAAAGACCGTTTTACATTATAGCATGCAATTACACCAATTGCAAGCCCTAAACTTAATTAATTTATTTATCTCTCCAAATGATTCTTCCTTTTGATAAATCATATGGGGATAATTCTAATGTTACTTTATCGCCCGGTAAGATACGAATGAAATTCTGTCTTAACTTTCCACTGATATGGGCGAGTACCTTATGACCGTTCTCAAGTTCTACCTGAAACATAGTATTGGGAAGTTTTTCAACTACAGTTCCTTCAATTTCAATTACATCAGATTTTGACATTATTTTACCTCCTGAATGTCTTTGCAATATAACTTTATTGTTCTCTTAATTGTTTCATTCGTTATAGATTTCAGTCTATCATCGACCGTCTCTTCAGATATATTTCTTTTTATTATCTGAAGATGTTTTTTATTTTTTTTCTTGGGATTTTCAAGTGGTCTGTTCTTTCCATCTGCAAGCCAAAGATAATCTCCTTCTTCTCTTATGACAAAGTAGAGATTTCCTTTATCATGTCCTGCAAGAGAATATGCTAATAAACCTATCATATGAAATAACCTTATCCTTTCACATCATTCTCTTACAACAATGTCAATATTTCCGGTTCCCCATCGGTAATCAGAACCGTATTTTCATAATGTGCAGATAAAGAACCATCTTCTGTTACAACTGTCCAATCATCATCAAGCCATTCCACATCACATCTACCCATATTAATCATTGGCTCAATTGCCAATGTCATTCCAGCACGAAGTTTTACTCCTCTTCTTCGCTGTGCAAAATTAGGAATCTGTGGATCTTCATGTAACGCAGTTCCTATTCCATGACCAACCAAATCACGAACGATACCATATCCAAACTTTGATATATATGCATCTATTGCATTCGATATATCATGTAAATGATTTCCTTCCTTAGCCTGCTTTATGCCTTCAAAAAAACTATTTCTTGTTTCATCAATTAATTTCTGTGCATCTGGACTTATCTTTCCAACACCATAAGTTCTTGCTGCATCAGAATGATAACCTTTGTAAATAAGCCCTGCATCAAGACTCACGATATCGCCTTCCTGAAGGATTCTATCAGCTCTTGGAATACCATGTACAACCTCGTCATTCACAGATACACAGATAGAAGCCGGGTAACCATTATAATTCAAGAAATTCGGTACACATCCATAGCCTCGAATTAGCTTTTCTCCTAATCTGTCAATATCCAAGGTAGACATTCCCGGCTCTATTGCCTGGCCAAGCTCATCATGAACCTTCGCTAATATCTGACATGACTTACGCATCAAATCGATTTCTCTTTCTGACTTAATTGTAACAGCCATCTTAAACCTCCATCTGACCACAACGTACAAATTGGTAGTATTGCAAATGCACGAATATTATTTCTCTAAAATTGCAACGATTGCTGCAAATACATCCTTCATATCTACAGTTCCATCTACAGACTCAAGAACACCCTTCTTAGTATAGAAGTCGATTAAAGGCTGTGTCTGCTTGTGATAAATATCTAATCTGTTCTTAACTGTTTCTGGCTTATCATCATCTCTAAGAATTAATCCAGAACCACATGTATCACATACACCATCTTTCTTAGGTGGAATATGTACTAAGTGATATGTTGCACCACATGTAACACATGCACGTCTGCCAGACATTCTGTTTACGATATTTTCATCCGGAACATCCACATTGATTGCATAATCAATCTTGTCACCAAGCTCTGTTAATGCCTTATCGAGAACCTCTGCCTGTGGAATTGTTCTTGGGAAACCATCAAGAACATATCCGTTCTTACAGTCATCCTTAGCAACTCTGTCAAGTAAGATCTTTACAGTAAGCTCATCTGGAACTAATAATCCCTGATCCATATACTTCTTTGCTTCCATTCCAAGCTCTGTACCGTTCTTGATATTTGCACGGAAAATGTCTCCTGTTGAAATATGAGGAATCTCAAATTTCTCTGCAATCATCTTAGCCTGTGTTCCCTTTCCAGCTCCTGGTGCTCCTAACATTATAATCTTCATAACTCATCCTCCTAGTATAACTCTTCTATTTTTGCTTTTCTTTTTATATAAAAAACCATGCGGTTATTATTTTCCTATTTTGTTTCACAACACATATTACTATATACTAGATAGCCATATCTGTTTTAAAACAAAAAAACGTAAGCCTGACAGCTTACGCCTGCAAAACTGCTACGCATTTGTCAGGTATTGCACCTTCTCTTGCTTTTTCTTTATTCTGCAGTTCTAATCTATCCATGGATAGAAGCAAAGCGAATGCTTTGCTCCCTTTCCATGTATATGATTAATCATTCAAAAAACCTTTATAGTTACGTACTAACATCTGAGATTCAATCTGCTTCATTGTCTCTAAAACAACACTGACAATAATGATTAAACTTGTTCCGCCGAATGAAACGGAAGCGCCGAATACACCGTTAAAGAAGAACGGTACAACAGCAATAATAATTAATCCCACAGCTCCGATAAAGATAATGGAATTTAACACCTTTGTCAGATAATCGCTGGTTGGCTTACCAGGACGAATACCTGGAATAAATCCACCCTGCTTCTTCATATTATTTGCAATTTCTAACGGATTGAATGTCAATGACGTATAGAAATAAGCAAAGAATATTGTTAATACGATGTATACAAATAAACCGATTGAATATATCAACTGGTCTGGATTGCACCAATTATCCTGATTTAATCCATTTAATATCTGTCTCCAAACACCAGTACCCTGATATCCTACCAAAGTAGAAATAACAATTGGGAACTGCATCAAAGAAGATGCAAAGATGATTGGAATAACACCTGCTGTATTAACCTTTAATGGAAGGAATGTTGACTGACCTCCTACCATCTTGTTCCCTTGAATCTTTTTGGCATATTGAACCGGTATCTTACGTACACCGCCGTTTAAAATAACAACGAATACGATCATTGCCAGAATAATAGCGATAATAACAAGTGCAGAAACAACTGCTAAAGGAACTGATTTACCTTTTACAAACTGTTCATACAGACTGCTAAAATCATCTGGCATACGGGAAATGATGTTGATAATAAGTACAATGGAAATACCATTTCCAACACCCTTTTCCGTAATTCGTTCACCAATCCACATAAGGAACGCACTACCTGCAGTTAATGCAGCAATTACTGTTATAACATTCAAAGCATTATATTCTTCCAATAAGCCCTGATTTCCGAATCCAATTGCCATTGCAGCACTTTCAATAAGTGCAAGAGCAACCGTTACGTAACGAGTGATAGAAGCAATCTTCTTTCTGCCGTCCTCGCCATCTTTCTGCATCTCTTCCAATTTCGGAATCGCAATTGTTAAGAGCTGCATAATGATGGATGATGTAATATACGGTGTGATATTCAGTGCAAATACAGACATGTTCAAAAATGAACCGCCTGTAAATGCATCGAAGAAATTGAACGCACCGTTAGTTTGTGCTTGAAACCACTGAGCGAAGTAATTTCTGTCTACACCTGGAACCGGAAGCTGAGAACCAAATCGAATCACTACCAGCATAAGGAATGTAAACAGTAATTTCTGTCTAATCTCTTTAATCTTAAACGCGTTCTTTAGTGTTGTAAACATTAGATCACCTCTGCTGTTCCGCCAAGAGCCTCAATCTTCTCCTTTGCAGATGCACTGAATGCATTTGCCTGAACATTAAGCTTCTTTGTTAATTCTCCTCTACCAAGAATCTTTACGCCATCTCTAGGGTTCTTTACGATACCCTGTTCAATTAAAGTTTCAACGGATACAGTAGCACCGTTTTCAAATGCCTCTAATACTTCAAGATTAATTGCAACGATTTCCTTTGTGTTTCTATTTGTGAAACCTCTCTTAGGAAGACGTCTGTATAATGGCATCTGACCACCTTCAAAGCCTGGTCTTGGAGCTCCTGAACGAGCCTTCTGACCCTTATGACCCTTACCAGCTGTCTTGCCGTTTCCTGAACCGTGTCCACGACCTCTTCTAAAATTATCACTATGTTTAGAGCCTTCAGCAGGTCTTAAATTAGATAATTCCATTCTGACACCTCCTTATTTATGCTTCTTCAACTTTTACTAAATGATTTACTTTACGAATCATACCTCTTGTTGCATCGTTATCAGGAAGTTCAACTGTCTTATTAAGCTTTGTTAAACCCATAGCTTCAACAGTTGCTTTATTCTTTGGAACAGCACCAATTGTTGATTTTACTAAAGTAACTTTTAATGTCTTTGCCATATTCATCTACCTCCTTAAGCCATAATCTCGTCGATAGATTTACCACGCTTTGCAGCTACTTCTTCAGGAGTCTTTAACTGAGATAAGCCTGCAATTGTGGAAAGTACAACGTTCTGTTTATTATTGGAGCCTAAAGACTTTGTACGAATATTCTTAATACCTGCAAGTTCACAAACGATACGAGCAGGACCACCAGCGATGATACCTGTACCTTCTGGAGCCTTCTTAAGAAGTACAGAAGCGGAACCATATTTACCGATGAAATCATGTGTTACGGAACAATTCTCGTCCATAGCAACAGTGATAAGATTCTTCATAGCGTCTTCTTTTCCCTTACGGATAGCTTCAGGGATTTCCTTTGCCTTTCCTAAACCGGCACCAACATGACCATTGCCATCACCAACTACAACTAAAGCTGTAAAACGCATATTGTTTCCGCCCTTAACAACCTTTGTTACTCGTTTGATGGTAACAACCTTATCTGTCAATTCTAACTGACTAGCATCAATGATTGTACGTTTCATGCAATTTTCTCCCTTCCTAGAATACTAAGCCAGCTTCTCTTGCTGCCTCAGCTAATGCTTCAATTTTTCCATGGTATAAAAAGCCGCCTCTATCAAAGACTACCTCTGTGATACCCTTTTCCATTGCTCTCTTAGCAATGATTTTTCCAACGTATGCTGCTGCATCAACGTCATTGGTCTTCTCAAGTTCTGCCTTAATCTCTTTTTCAAGAGTTGAAGCGGATACTAAAGTATTTCCAACTGTATCGTCAATAATTTGAGCATACATATGATTATTGCTTCTGAAGACTGCTAAACGTGGTCTTTCAGCGGTACCGCTAAGACGGTTACGCAATCTCATGTGTTTCTTTTCACGCAATGCTGCTTTTGATTTCTTACTAACCATTTTCTACGCCCTCCTTATTTACTTCTTACCAGTCTTACCAACTTTACGTCTGATTGTCTCATCAGCATACTTAATACCCTTACCCTTGTATGGTTCAGGTCTTCTCTTATCTCTGATTTCAGCTGCGAATTGGCCAACTTTCTCTTTATCAATACCCTTAACGATGATGATGTTCTGTCCATCGAGTACTGTCTCAACACCTTCAGGATCGATCATCTCTACTGGATGAGAATATCCTAAAGATAATG
>CAYUKO010000174.1:0-6736 GCA_964445375.1 uncultured Roseburia sp. | reverse complement strand
GTCCACATCCCTTCGTTCACATTATACAATATGAACGAAGGGATGTGGACATCATGAAATTTATTATCAGCGGAAAGAACATCGACGTTACACCAGGCTTAAAGGCCGCAGTAGAAGACAAAATTGGCAAGCTGGAAAAATATTTCACGCCAGAAACGGAGGTACATGCAACACTAAGTGTTGAGAAAGAAAGACAAAAGATAGAGGTCACCATTCCTGTTAAGGGAAATATCATTCGTTCAGAGCAGGTAAGCAATGATATGTATGCATCTGTAGACCTTGCGGCTGAAGTAATTGAAAGACAGTTAAAGAAATATAAGAATAAATTCAGAGCAGAGCAGCAGGCTGGAGCAGCAAGTTTAAGAACAGATTTCATTGAGAAAGATTATGAAGATGATGAAGATGAAATCAAGATTGTTCGTACGAAGAAGTTTGACATTAAACCAATGTATGCAGAAGATGCTTGCATCCAAATGGAACTGTTAGGACATGATTTCTTTGTATTCTGCAATGCAGAAACGGATGAGGTTAATGTGGTGTACAAGCGTAAGGGTAATACTTACGGTTTGATTGAACCAGAAGTTTAATAAAGTTAATATGGGAAAATATACAGGTATCGGAGAAATCCGGTACCTGTTTTTAGTTTTAAAATTATTGATTTCGTCATATAGTTACCTAAAAAGATAATCAGCGAGGCATTCAGTGGAAAGGATAGCAAAGAACAAATATCAGTATATGATGACTGTACTTGCAGCGCTTACCATAGTATTAGTGACAGGAATCTATTTGGCAGAACAAAAGACAGAAGGAATGTTAGCGGTAACTAGCGAGGAGTACATTAAATGGGTGGACTATACAGTTTCTGCTGATGCAATGAAGAAGGCATGCAAGCTGGATGTGGAGAGTTATGATCAGGAGGTACATCTTGACTGGATTACATTGCTTGCTTATGCAGCTGTTCGAGGGGGAGGCGAATTTGACAGTAAGTCAATGGACTATATTGAAGAAGTAGCCCAACAACTTACAGAGAAGAAAACAACCAAAGAGCAGCTACAAGAAAAATATAAATATTTTTCTTACTACTATGAGGCTTATGAGGCAGTTTTGGGAGGTATGCTTGGGGAATATGAGATAGCGTGCGAGGGTGAAGAGGGGAAGGTTACGTATGAGAAAAAATATGGGCTAAAGGCATTTTCGCCAATTGCGAAAGGGTTTCCGTATCAGGATTATGATGATTTTGGTGTGTCCAGGAGCTTTGGTTACAAGAGGCAGCACCTTGGACATGACATGATGGGGCAGGTGGGCACACCGATTATTTGCTGTGAGTCAGGTTATGTGGAAGCTCTTGGCTGGAATCGCTACGGAGGCTGGCGCATAGGCATTCGAAGCTTTGACAAGAAGAGGTATTACTATTATGCACATTTGCGTCAGAACCGCCCTTATGCAGATGGACTTGAAGTAGGGGATGTTGTAACCGCGGGAGATGTTATAGGCTATATGGGGCATACCGGGTATAGTGATACCGAAAACGTCAACAATATTGAAACCGTACATCTTCATGTCGGGTTGCAGCTTATTTTTGATGAATCGCAGAAAGAAGGCGACAATGAAATCTGGATTGATTTCTTTCAGCTTGCACAATTTCTGGCAGTTAATCAGTCAGAAGTGGTTAGGGATGAAACGACAAAAGAGTGGGATCGGAAAAGTGAAATGAAAGATCCCAAAGTAATAGAATATATAAAAATGCAAAATAGTGCACAATAATGCACAATCAATAAGAAAATTTAAACGAAAAAAAGGTGACAAAATGTGCTAAAAAATTATTAGTTGTAAGGCATAAATAGATTGCTTTTTTTTTAACAATATGATAAAATGGTAGCAATGATTGTGATAAAAATAACAATCAAAATTGATGATCCTTTTAACAGATCAGTTTCAAACGGATGGAGGAAATGATAATGGCAAAGAAAATCGTATTAGCAGGCGCATGTCGTACAGCAATCGGTACAATGGGTGGAAGTCTTTCTACTACACCAGCGGCAGAACTTGGTTCTATCGTAATTAAGGAAGCATTAAACAGAGCAGGAGTTGCTGCAGAAGCAGTAGATCACGTATATATGGGATGTGTAATCCAGGCAGGTCTTGGTCAGAATGTTGCACGTCAGGCTTCTATTAAGGCAGGTCTTCCAATCGAGACACCAGCTGTTACAGTAAACGTAGTTTGTGGTTCAGGTCTTAACTGCGTAAACATGGCTGCACAGATGATCTTAGCAGGAGATGCAGACATCGTTGTTGCTGGTGGTATGGAGAACATGTCTATGGCACCATTTGCACTTCCTAATGCTCGTTTTGGATATAGAATGAACAACGGTACATTAGTTGATACCATGGTAAATGATGCATTATGGGATGCATTTAACAACTACCACATGATTCAGACAGCAGATAACATCTGCGATGAGTGGAAGATTACTCGTGAAGAGTTAGACGAGTTCGCACTTAAGAGCCAGCAGAAGGCAGAAGCAGCACAGAAGGCTGGTGCATTCGATAAGGAAATCGTTCCTGTAATGGTTAAGAAGAAGAAAGAAATGGTAGAGTTCAAGGTTGATGAAGGACCACGTGCAGGCTCTACAATCGAAGGTTTAGCAAAGCTTCGTCCTATCAACAAGGATAAGTATGTTACAGCTGGTAACGCATCAGGTATCAATGATGGTGCAGCTGCAATCGTTGTTATGAGCGAAGAGAAGGCTAAGGAATTAGGCGTTAAGCCTATGGCTGAGTGGGTTGCTGGTGCTCTTGCTGGTGTTAGACCAGAAGTTATGGGTATCGGACCAGTTGCTTCTACACAGAAGGTAATGGCTAAGACTGGTATGAAGATTGAAGACTTCGATATCATCGAAGCAAACGAAGCTTTCGCAGCACAGTCAATCGCTGTAGGTAGAGATTTAGGTATCGACGTTGATAAGCAGTTAAATCCAAACGGTGGTGCAATTGCATTAGGACATCCAGTAGGTGCTTCAGGATGCCGTATCTTAGTAACACTTCTTCATGAGATGGAAGCAAAGAATGCTAATACAGGTCTTGCAACACTTTGTATCGGTGGCGGTATGGGCTGCTCAACAATCGTTAAGAAGTACGAAGCATAATTTTGAAAGAATGTATTCTTTCAAACTGGTGGATTTGTGTAAAGATGCAAATCCGCAGAATATTAGAAAGGCATGGTTATAGAAATGGAATTTGTTTTATATGAACAGAACGGTGCTGTAGGTAAGATTACAATTAACCGTGAAAAAGCTTTAAATGCTTTAAATTCTCAGGTTTTAGAAGAGTTAGATGCAACACTTGATGCTGTTAACCTTGATGAAGTAAGATGTCTTATTTTAACAGGTGCAGGACAGAAGTCTTTCGTTGCAGGTGCAGATATCGGAGAAATGAGCACATTAACAAAGGCAGAAGGCGAAGCTTTCGGTAAGAAGGGTAACGATGTATTCCGCAAGTTGGAAACATTCCCTATCCCTGTTATCGCAGCAGTAAACGGCTTTGCTCTTGGCGGTGGATGTGAGATTTCCATGAGCTGTGATATCAGAATCTGTTCTGACAATGCAGTATTTGGACAGCCTGAAGTAGGTCTTGGAATTACACCAGGATTTGGTGGAACACAGAGACTTGCTCGTCTTGTAGGTGCAGGTATGGCTAAACAGTTAATCTACACAGCAAGAAATATCAAGGCTGATGAAGCTTTAAGAATCGGTCTTGTAAATGCAGTATATACACAGGAAGAGTTAATGCCAGCAGCAGAGAAGATGGCAGCAGGAATTGCTAAGAATGCTCCTATCGCTGTTCGTAACTGTAAGAAGGCAATTAACGAAGGTCTTGATGTAGATATGGATCAGGCAATCGTTATCGAAGAGAAGCTTTTTGGTGACTGCTTCGAAACAGAAGATCAGAAGTATGGTATGGCATTTTTCTTAGACAAGAATAAGGAAAAGGTTAAAGAGCCATTTAAAAACTGCTAATCAAAAGGAATATATAAACATAAAATCAAGGAGGTACTTTCGATGAAAGTAGGTATTATCGGTGCTGGTACAATGGGTTCTGGTATTGCACAGGCTTTTGCAATGACAGACGGATATGAAGTTTGCTTATGTGATATTAAGCAGGAGTTCGCTGATGGCGGAAAGGCTAAGATTTTAAAGAACTTAAACTTCTTAGTAGGTAAGGAAAAGTTAACACAGGAGAAGGCTGATGAAATCGCAGCAAAGATTACAACAGGTTTAAAGGATATCTGTACTGATTGTGATCTTGTAATCGAAGTTGCTCCTGAAAATATGCAGATTAAGAAGACTACATTCAAGGAATTACAGGATATCGTAAAGCCTGATTGTATGTTCGCAACAAATACATCATCTCTTTCTATTACAGAAATTGGTGCTGGTTTAGACAGACCTATGATTGGTATGCATTTCTTCAATCCAGCTGACAGAATGAAGTTAGTAGAAGTTATCGCTGGTGAGAATACACCTGCTGAGATGGTTGAGAAGATTAAGAAGATTTCTACAGAAATCGGTAAGACTCCAGTAGAAGTTAAGGAAGCTCCAGGTTTCGTTGTAAACAGAATTCTTATCCCAATGATCAACGAAGCAATTGGCATCTATGCAGAGGGTATCGCTACAGTAGCTGATATTGATGAAGCTATGAAGTTAGGTGCTTCTCATCCAATGGGACCTCTTGCATTAGGCGATTTAGTAGGTCTTGACGTAGTTCTTGCTATCATGGAAGTATTACAGAACGAAACAGGCGATTCTAAGTATCGTCCTCATCCGCTTCTTAGAAAGATGGTTCGTGCTGGAAAGCTTGGTAGAAAGACAGGAATCGGTTTCTACGATTACAGCAAATAAGATATAAATGAACATGTGACAGTAAGTTTTCATACTAGATAAGCATGACAAACTTACTGTTCGTGTGCGTTTAAGAAAGCAACGAAACGAAAAGTGTACAAGCTTACGTTTCAAGTGCAAATATAAAGTGAATGAATTAAATGGAGGATTTAAAACATGGATTTTACATTAAGTAAAGAGCATGAGATGGCGAGAAGACTTTTCAGAGAATTCGCTGAAAACGAAGTAAAGCCTTTAGCTCAGGAAGTAGATGAAACAGAAGTTTTCCCTAGAGAAACTGTTGAAAAGATGGCTAAGTTAGGTTTCCTTGGAATTCCTATTCCAAAGGAGTACGGCGGACAGGGCTGTGATATCTTAACATATGCTATGTGCGTAGAAGAATTATCAAAGGTTTGTGGTACTACAGGTGTTATCGTATCTGCTCATACATCTCTTTGCTGTGATCCAATTCTTACATATGGTACAGAAGAGCAGAAGCAGAAGTATCTTGTTCCACTTGCAAAGGGTGAGAAGCTTGGTGCTTTCGGTTTAACTGAGCCAGGTGCTGGTACAGACGCTCAGGGACAGCAGACAAAGGCTGTATTAGATGGTGATGAGTACGTATTAAACGGATCTAAGATCTTCATCACAAACGGTAAGGAAGCTGATGTTTATATCATCTTCGCTGTTACAGCTATGGTTGAAAAGCGTGGCAGAATGGTTAAGGAAATCTCTGCATTTATCGTAGAAAAGGGAACACCTGGATTCGAATTCGGTACAAAGGAAAAGAAGATGGGTATCCGTGGTTCTTCTACATACGAATTAATCTTCACAGATTGTAGAATTCCAAAGGAGAACTTATTAGGAAAGATCGGCGAAGGCTTCAAGATTGCTATGCATACTCTTGATGGTGGACGTATCGGTATCGCTTCTCAGGCTCTTGGTCTTGCAGAAGGTGCATTAGAAACAACTATCAACTACGTTAAGGAAAGAAAGCAGTTCGGTAGAGCAATCGGTGCATTCCAGAATACACAGTTCCAGTTAGCAGATATGGCTACTAAGACAGAAGCTGCTCAGATGATGGTTTACAAGGCTGCTAAGGCTAAGGATACACAGAAGGTATATTCTGTAGAAGCTGCTATGGCTAAGTTATATGCAGCAGAAGTTGCTATGGAAGTTACTACTAAGGCAGTTCAGCTCCATGGTGGATACGGTTACATCAGAGAGTACGACGTAGAGCGTATGATGCGTGATGCTAAGATTACCGAAATCTACGAAGGAACAAGCGAAGTTCAGAGAATGGTTATTTCTGGTGCACTGCTTAAGTAAGACGGTCTGAAATTAGAATTGCACAGCTATTCTGCTTGCAGGTTAGATGGGCAAGGCTAATTGCAGGAAGCGGTGCAACGCTGCACCGCGAACGAGAAAAACAAAGTTTTTCGAGTGCCGGCTTGTTAAAATAAACGGAAATAAAAAAGAAATATAAACAAAACAAAAATATAAGGAGATAATGCAATGAAAATTGTTGTATGTGTAAAACAGGTACCTGATACAAAGGGTGGCGTTAAGTTCAATCCTGATGGTACACTTGATAGAGCAGCTATGCTTACCATTATGAATCCTGATGATAAGGCAGGTTTGGAAGCAGCATTAAGATTAAAGGATCAATACGGCGCAGAAGTAACAGTAGTTACTATGGGTCTTCCAAAGGCAGAAGAAGTTCTTCGTGAAGCACTTGCTATGGGTGCTGACAAGGGAATCCTTGTAACAGACAGAGTACTTGGTGGTGCTGATACTTGGGCAACTTCTCAGACACTTGCTGGTGCAATCCGTAACCTTGAATATGACCTTATTATTAC
>CAYUKO010000173.1:0-6749 GCA_964445375.1 uncultured Roseburia sp. | reverse complement strand
AAATGGTTAAGGTTACAGCTAAGGTTGCTAAGAAGGACAAAGATGGCAAGATAGTGAAAGAAGTAGTAGATGGTAAGAAAGTTACTGTTTACGAAGAAGTAGAAAAGGAAATCAAGAAGGATCTTCCTTCTAGACTTCATGCAAGAAGACAGATGCTTAAGGTATTATATTCTGTAACAGATGTTCCTGCTGAGAACGCTGGAAAGAAGAAGAATACTAAGGAAATCGATCTTGTAGCAAAGCTCTTCGATGAAATCGCTCCAAAGTATGCTGGACGTAACGGTGGTTACACAAGAATCATCAAGATTGGTCAGCGTAAGGGTGACGGTGCAATGGAAGTTGTACTTGAGTTAGTATAATAAGCAAGAGATTATATAACATAGAAAACCACACTTTATGGTGTGGTTTTTTGTGTTATTAGAACAGAGCGAACAGTAATATGTATTTTTATAACGTTCAATTTTTATTGCGGATTGGTATACTATTATGTATAATATTATGTAAAGTTGGACAAAATATAAAAAACAGCAAAAAAGGCAGGAAATTATGGGAGTATATCATATCTTGTCAAGACAAGAAGCATGTAGATATTTGGGTGTGAAGGAAAATGCGACGGACGAAGAAGTAAAAAGAGCTTATCGTTTGATGGCAAAACAATATCATCCTGATGCAAATATACAAATAGATACTAGAGAAATATATATGAAGATTCAGGAAGCGTATGAGTACTTATTAACGCATCCATATGTCGCTCCAGTGGTGCGACAACCCAGAATCTTTCAGACCGATGCGCAGGTTCGAGAACAATATCGCAAGCAGAAACACTTTGAGGAAGAACGAAAAAAAGCTCTATTGCGTGAAGAAATGCTTAAAAAACAGGCAAAAAAGGCAACAGTAGCTCAATCTTTTAAACCAGAAACAAAGTCAAAAAACAAAGAAGAAGAAGTACTGGATAAAATCAGGGCAATCTGGCTCGCAGAAACTATCAGACGCCAGATTGAATTAGATAAAGAAAAGAAAGAAGCAGAGAACAGAAGAAAACTATATCAGGCATTTATGCAGCAACGCATAAATGAAGAAGAAGAGAAGAAGCAGGGAATAGAATCCCTGCATAAGTGTTAAGGCTCTTTATAGAAATGTTGATAATCCTTTGTGTATTTCCAATGGCCACCCCAAAGGAAGCCATGTTCTGTAAAGAGCTGATAGCATAAATCATTTTCTGTTATTTTATGGATAAAGTCCTGTGTTCTATCCACGTATATCTCACTGCCTGGTGGAGAAACATATTCTGTGCCGTCATTGTTTTTTGTCACGTATGGATTATAAAAAGGGTTTATATCAATAGCAAGTCCAAGACCATGCTTAGAAATACTATTTGTACCTTCAACGGTACGGTAGTTAAAGCAGGAAGTATTATTATCCATCATAGAAAGTTTATCATCTGCCTGATATTCATCGACAAGCTTCACTCTTTCAATCTGATAATTATGTACGAATAATTCATAAAATATCTCAACCATATCTTGAGCAATAGCTCGATTACAAATTAGCTCTCCTTCTGTTACTTCATTCTCAAAATTGATATGCAGGATATGAATATAACGCAACTCTTCATAAGGTACTGGACAATCTGTTTTGTAAGAAATTCCATAGATTCTGTCTATCACTTCATCAGAAAGTGGTTCATAGTAGAAGTCTGGCATATAGGTAATTCGATCAGGGGAAACTGTTTCACAGCTTGTTGTCTCAGGCTCTGCGTAAGGTGTTGTTTGTTCTTCTATAGGTTTCGAATCATTCTCCAAGGAAACAGGGGATTGCATTTCTTCTGTGAAAGAGGATAGTTCAATGGATATAGTTTCATCGGAAACAGATTCTTCTGTCTGTAATTCAATAGAAGGAAGCGGTTCTTCGTTCGTATAATTGGAAGCATTCTGTGAATACATGGATATAACAAGGAACAGCAATAGTAATAAAGAACATAAAATGAAAATGAATAAAATGTTTTTTTGTTTTTTCATGAATATAAGCCTTTCTATGTCAAGTCATAACATATCTATTATAATATTACCAAAAGAGAAAGCAAGAAGAAATAAACCATAAAAGAATAGAGATTCCTATAGAAAACAGGTCTTTTTCTTGTATTTGTTTTCTGAATCTAGTACAATAATACAGGTAAAATTGCAGTAGACGAGAAGTAGAATGACGAAATGGAAAGGGATAATTCCCGATATAAAGAATGGTGATACGATATGGGAATCATTAAAATAAAGGATTTGGTATTTGAATATATCAGAAGAGATGAAGAAGGCAATGTAGAAGGCATTACCAAGGCAATAGATAATGTAAATCTTGATATAAAGCAGGGAGATTTTGTAGCGATTCTAGGACATAATGGTTCAGGGAAATCAACGCTTGCAAAACATATGAATGCGATTTTATATCCTTCGGATGGTACAGTCTGGGTAGACGGCAAGGATACGATAGAGGAAGAAAATGTCTGGGATATCAGACAGACAGCCGGGATGGTTTTTCAGAATCCGGATAATCAGATTATCGGTCAGGTAGTAGAAGAGGATGTAGGATTTGGACCGGAAAATATGGGAGTACCTACGAAGGAAATATGGGAACGTGTAGAAGAAAGCCTAAAAGCAGTAGGAATGTATGAATTTCGAAAATATTCTCCCAATAAACTATCAGGTGGACAGAAGCAAAGAGTGTCCATAGCAGGTGTCATTGCCATGCATCCAAAGTGTATTATATTAGATGAGCCGACAGCGATGCTTGATCCGAAAGGAAGAAAAGAAGTAATCAGAGCTGCCAGAGCATTAAATGATGTGGAAAAGATTACAATTATTCTCATCACACATTATATGGAAGAGGTTATATACGCAGATAAAGTGTATGTTATGGATAAGGGTAGCGTAACCATGCAGGGAACTCCAAAAGAGGTTTTTTCACAAGTAGATGAACTTAAGAAACTTCGTTTGGATGTGCCACAGGTAACACTCTTAGCGCATGAGCTTCGTAAGGAAGGGTTTCCGATTCCAGAAGGAATTTTGACAAAAGAAGAGTTTCGTGAGGCATTGTTAAAGTGCAAGAGTGAATTTGAAATAGGACAATAATATAAGGAAGGACGGATGACATATGCCAATTATTATGGATCACGTAAGCCATGTTTATGGTGCAGATACAACCATGGCCGTCCAGGCATTAAAGGATGTCAATCTTGTAATACCGGACGGGCAGTTTATAGGTCTGATTGGTCATACAGGATCTGGAAAGTCTACGTTAGTGCAACATTTAAATGGATTAATGAAGGCAACCAGTGGAAATATATATTTTAATGGTGAAGACATCGATAGTGATGATTTTAATAAGAAAGTGCTACGCAGCAAAGTAGGGCTTGTGTTTCAATATCCAGAGCATCAGTTGTTTGAAACAGATGTATTTTCTGATGTATGTTTTGGACCAAAGAATCTTGGGCTTTCCCAAAAGGAAGTGCAGCTACGCGCGTATGAAGCACTAAAGCTGGTTGGTTTAGAGGATGAATATTTTTATCAGTCACCTTTTGATCTTTCAGGAGGACAAAAGAGACGAGTAGCGATTGCAGGTGTACTTGCTATGAAGCCGGAAGTGCTGATTCTGGATGAGCCGACAGCAGGACTGGATCCAAAAGGTCGAGATGAGATTCTGGATCAGATTGCAAAGCTGAAAGAGGAGACAGGAATTACGGTCATTCTGGTATCGCATAGCATGGATGATGTGGCAAAATATGTGGATCGAATCATCGTTATGAATAAAGGATGTGTTATGTATGATGATGAGCCAAGGGAGGTCTTTCGGCACTATATGGAGCTTGAGGAAATCGGGCTTGCAGCACCGCAGGTTACTTACATCATGAAGGATTTGCAGGAGCACGGATTTGATGTGAGTGACGCTGTGACTACGATTGAGGAAGCGAAGGAAGAGATTAAGAATTATTTTTCCACACTTGCACAAAGCAAAAGACACAGTATTTAGAAGAGGAAAAGAAAATGCTTAGAGATATTACACTCGGACAATATTATCAGACAGACTCTGTGATTCACCGATTGGATCCAAGAGTCAAGCTGGCAACCACAATGATATATATTATTTCTTTGTTCGTTTTTGATGAAGTAGCTGGATATGTAACGGCAGCTATTTTTCTTGCGATTGTAATCAGGCTGTCAAAAGTACCATTCAAATTCATGGTAAAAGGAATGAAAGCAATTGTCTTTTTACTTATGATTACGGTAGTATTTAATATGTTTCTGACACCAGGTGAACCCTTAGTTACCTTATGGAAGCTGACGATTACAAAGGAAGGTGTAAAAACAGCAGTAACTATGGCGGTTCGACTGATTTTTCTTGTAATTGGTTCTTCAGTAATGACATTGACAACAACTCCAAATCATTTGACGGATGGTATGGAGAAAATGATGAGTCCGCTAAAGAAGTTGAAACTTCCTGTTCATGAAATTGCCATGATGATGTCTATTGCGCTTCGCTTTATTCCAATCTTAATGGAAGAGACAGATAAGATTATGAAGGCCCAGATTGCACGAGGTGCGGATTTTGAAAGTGGTAATCTGATTAAAAAGGCAAAGAGTATGGTGCCTCTACTGGTGCCGTTGTTTATTTCTGCATTTCGAAGAGCCAATGACCTTGCCATGGCGATGGAAGCAAGATGTTATCGGGGAGGCGACCATCGTACCAAGATGAAGCCTCTTCATTATGAGCGTAGGGATTATATCGCTTATACGGTAGTAGTATGCTATCTTGTAGTCGGTGTAGTTGCTACAAAAGTAGTAGGTATGCTATGAAAAGAGTTATGTTAACCGTTGCTTATGACGGAACCAATTATCATGGATGGCAGTTACAACCCAATGTGATAACAGTAGAATCGGTATTGAATGAAAAGTTAAGCGAACTGTTCCATGAGGAGATAAAAGTTATTGGTGCATCCCGCACCGATACAGGTGTTCATGCACTTGGAAATATTGCGGTGTTTGATACACAGGCAAGAATGCCCGCAGAAAAAGTATCCTATGCCTTAAATCAAAGATTACCGGACGATATTCGCATACAGAAATCCGAGGAAGTTCCTTTAGACTTTCATCCAAGGCACCAAAACAGCAGGAAAACATATGAATACAAGATCTTGAACAGAGAATTTCCGCAACCAATCTATCGGTTATATGCGCATTTTACGTATGTACCACTTAACATAGAAAGGATGCAAAAAGCCGCAGATTTTCTCGTGGGAGAACACGATTTCAAGAGTTTTTGCAGCGTGAATACTGTGGCAGAGACTACCGTAAGAACGATTTATGAGATTAAGGTAGAACAGCAGGACGAGATGATAACGATTCGAGTAACGGGTTCCGGCTTTTTATATAATATGGTAAGAATTATAGCAGGAACATTAATGGAAGTTGGACGGGGGAATCTAGAGCCACAAGATATGACAGAAATACTTGATGCGCTTGACAGGACACATGCCGGACCAACAGCACCAGCATGTGGGTTGACTTTAGTAAAGTATGAATATGAGGATAAAATATAGGAAAATTTTACACAGCAAAAATCCTGGAAATCTTTACAGAAAAATACAAAAAAATGTTGACACACCAGGAAGCGTATAATATAATAATTCAATGTGACAGCGTGTGTTTATATAAGACCAAAGCCCCGGTGTTATATAAGAAACGATGTCGGATGTATCTTGGTAACTCATGAATTTGGAAGGTACGGCCGGACATTCCGTGGTGAAAGAATTCAAATGAGAAATGCCAGTTATAGAGAGCCAATGGCTTATTATATGGAGGTAACATAATGAAAACATTTATGGCTAGCCCAGCTACAATTGATAGAAAATGGTATGTAGTAGATGCTACAGACATGACATTAGGACGTTTAGCATCAGAAGTTGCAAAGGTTTTAAGAGGAAAGAACAAACCAATCTTCACACCACACATCGATACAGGTGATTATGTAATCGTAATCAACGCTGAGAAGATTGCTGTAACAGGTAAGAAGATGGATCAGAAGATTTACTATCATCACTCAGATTATGTTGGTGGTATGAAAGAAGCAACTTTAAGAGAAAAGTTAGACAAGAAGCCTGAAGAGGTTATTGAACATGCTGTTAAAGGAATGCTTCCAAAAGGACCTTTAGGAAGAGAAATGTACAAGAAACTGTTCGTATACGCAGGACCGGAGCACAAGCATGCTGCTCAGAAACCTGAAGTATTGACATTTTAATCAAAGGGACAAAAAAGGAGGATATTAAAATGGCAAAGGCAGCAAATGCTTCAAGATATTATGGCACAGGTAGAAGAAAGAAATCTATCGCTAGAGTATATTTAGTACCTGGTACAGGTAATGTTACAATTAATAAGAGATCTCTTGACGAGTACTTCGGATTAGAGACATTAAAGACAATCGTTCGTCAGCCATTAGTAGCAACAGATACAGTTGAGAAGTTTGATGTACTTGTTAACGTATGTGGTGGTGGTTATACAGGACAGGCCGGAGCAATCAGACATGGTATCTCCAGAGCTTTATTACAGGCAGATGCAGAGTACAGACCAGTTCTTAAGAAGGCAGGCTTCTTAACACGTGATCCTCGTATGAAGGAAAGAAAGAAGTACGGCTTAAAGGCAGCTCGTCGTGCTCCACAGTTCTCAAAGAGATAATTTATTTATTTCAATATTATATTTCCAAAA
>CAYUKO010000172.1:0-6854 GCA_964445375.1 uncultured Roseburia sp. | reverse complement strand
CATAAATCATCAACTCCATTCCAAAATCATTTTACTGAAAGGATATTATAAATGAATTTTATTATTTTGGCAAGCTCTCTGATACTGGCTCTGGTAATCGCGATTTCCACAAAAAGGGAAAATACGGCGTTAGAAAAAGAAGAAATAAATTTCTGGACAAAGGAACACAAATCCAATTTTGTACGAAAGAAACCTCTCGACAATCTCGATTACATTACCATTCCCGAAGAAATTCTTACTCTACAGCCTGTCGACGCTTCCGCGCAGACACTTTCCTATCTACAGGACTTAAAGGACATGTCCTCCTTAAAGATTGTGAACCTGACCGGCATCAGCAATACCGACTTAAAACTGACCTATGGAACTGCCAATATTACCATCTTAAGCGAGTATGATGCACACTATACACAGATGGTTACTATTCTGCAAAAACTTGCAGAAAGCCTTGTTGCTTCTGATGATAAAGAATCTGCCATTCGTGTATTGGAATTTGCTATCTCAACCGGAAGTGATGTAAGCAAAAGCTATTACCTGCTTTCCGAACTCTATACAAAAAGTGGTACTCCGGAAAAGATTTCTTTCCTGATTCAGCATGCTGAAAGCATCCAATCCATCATGAAAGACTCTATTCTTCGCAACCTGAAGGCAAGTGGTCAGTAGTCGTTTTCATTCTGCTTAGCAGACAATCAATAAGTCTGCTTGCCTCATTTTTCGTCATGTGCTCTATATCCAGTCTGTCTCCCAACTTAGGAACCAGAACCGGTGGCAGAAGAATCTGCCCGTCTTCGATTGTAATATGGTATTTTTCTGCCAAACCAAGAATATATGTTTTCTGTCTTGGCGTCATGGGGACTTCTTTCTTTACTCCATAAAGCAGCTTCTTTGGCAGAAAAGTTGCCGCTTCTTTATCATAAAACTCTTCACAAAGCCTTCGATACAGCAGATGTGCCGCATTGGCATCATGATAAGCTCTGTGTGCTTCTTCTAAAGGAATCTGATAATGTTTACAGAGAAATCCAAGATTCCTGCTCTCAAGTTCTGTTAAAAATCTTCTTGCAATCCGCAGGGTATCAATTCCTTCTCTTTCAAAGGTAAGCTTTTGATTGACCGCAGCCTTTTTCACAAAGGAATAATCAAATATGATATTGTGTCCCAGAAGATTATCCTCTCCAAGAAACTCCATAAACTGCGGCAGCACCTCTTCGATATATGGTGCCTTGGCAACGTCTTCATTTCGAATACCGGTAAGCTCTGTAATACGCTCCGGTATACTCTTTGCAGGATTTACATAGGTGCAGAAGGTATCAACTACTTCACCGTTTCTCACCTTAACCGCTCCGATCTCTATGATTTTATCAAGTCTCGGATTCAATCCTGTTGTTTCCAAATCCATTGCCACATAATCAACCAGCATACTCATTTCAGTTATCCTAACTTTCTTTCGTAATTTATATGTTACTTTTTCCTGTCTTTGCTTTTACAATACTCCTGTAAAAAGCATTCCTCGCATTTTGGTGTTGGTGCTTTGCAGATTTCTCTTCCAAAGGAAATAATCTGCATATTATAGAGTATCCAGTGATCCTTCGGAATCTTCTTCATCAGATCAAACTCTATCTTCACCGGATCTTCTTCTTTGGTAAATCCAAGTCTTCTGCTGATACGCTTCACATGGGTATCCACCACCACACTTGGTTCATGAAAAACATGACCACGAACCACATTAGCAGTCTTTCTTCCCACGCCGGCAAGCCCTGTCAATTCTTCGATGCTGCTTGGAACCTCATCCTGATATTCAAAATGAAGCTTCTGACAGCAAGCTATGATATTCTTTGCCTTATTATGATAAAACCCTGTGGAACGGATATCCTCCTCCAATTCTGCAAGGTCAGCAGACGCAAACGCTTCAATACTTTGGTACTTCTTAAATAAATCCTTGGTAACCAGATTTACTCTGGCATCCGTACACTGTGCACTCAACATAGTCGCAATCAACAGCTGCCAGGGTGTTTCATAATGTAAATGGCAAAATACATCGGTGCCATAACGCGCATCTAATGCATCCAGAATTGCCTGTGTTCTCTTATTCATAATCAAACTCATCCTCTCCAATTACCACGGTTCTTGCATCACCGGTAAGCGGATTACGCACACGATAATCAAACAATACATAAATCGGTCGTTCTGCTTTTCTAACGCATTCCTGCGCTGTATCACTCCAAACAGGATACCAGAATCCTTCCATATGAGTCATCTTAATCAACTGCGCCGCCTGATATCCTTCATAACCAGCAAGATATTTCGGCTCCTTTGCTTCCTTCTGATAAAATGCCCTAATTTCCTCTTTATTAGAATCTGTGGCAAATACAGGCCTGCTCTTAAGGTTTTCCCTTAGATACATATCAAATACCAAAAGCTCTGCATACAGCTCCTTCCTTGCCGGATTCACTTTCATCGCAAAATCCAAAAGAACCTGATATCGATACACTCTTGCGGGAGTATGAACGGTATAACCATTTTCCTCATAAAAAGACGCTAATGCTTCATACATGGAAAAAGCAGAAGAAAACTCTGTTTCCAGCATCTTCAATGTATGTACAAACTGACTGCTGTTATAATAAAGCTCCACCATTTCTTCAATGCCTTTCAGTTTCAGCACATCAGCAAAGCTCAGCCATTTAGAGTATAACACTTCATATGGTGATTTTGTGTTGTAAATAATTCCATATTCGGAAGTTCTTTCCTCAATAGGCGAACCTTTAAGAACCTTTAAAAAGCCTAGCTGCAGCTGTTGTGGTTTCATGGCATAAACATCATCAAAAGACTTTGCAAAGCTTTCATAATCCTCAAAAGGAAGTCCCGCAATCAGATCAAGATGCTGATGGATATTATGAAACTCATGTACCTTTGCCACCATAGCCTGCAAATGAGATAAATCCGTATTACGATTGATTGCCTTTAGTGTCTGTTTATTTGTAGACTGTACACCAATTTCCAACTGAATCAGTCCCGGACGCATGTCCTTCATAACTTCAAGCTGTTCTTTGGTCAAAAGGTCAGCTGCTATCTCAAAATGGAAATTCGTAATCCCATTATCATGCTCTTTTAAATACTTCCAGACCTCATAGGCGTGCTTTGCATTACAGTTAAAGGTTCGATCTATGAATTTGACCTGAGATACATTGTAATCAAGAAAGAACTGCATATGACTCTTTATCGTATCAAGATTACGAAAACGAACTCTTTTATCAATAGAAGATAAGCAATAAGCACAGCTAAACGGACAACCTCTTTGTGACTCATAATATAAAATCCGGTTCTCAAATCGTTCCAATCCATATGTTTCATAGAAGAACGGCAGCTCGTCCATCAAAACAGGTTCCTGTACTCCTGTCATGCCGCTTCGAAGCAGCAAACCTCCGATATCATCCAGCCCTTTTTCTTCTTCCAGTTCCGACTGGTAATGTACTAACAACTGGGTAAAGGTTTTCTCACCCTCACCAAGCATAATACCTTTCACTGCCCTAAAACGCTCTAAAATCTTTTCCCCATGAAAGGAAACCTCCGGCCCTCCAAGCCAAATCTGAATATCCGGCAGGACCTTTGGCAATTCTGTTATGATATCCTGAATCATATTCCAATTCCAGATATAACAGGAAAAGGCAGCTACCTCCGGTTTTCTTCGGTAGATATCTGCCAAAATGTACTCCATATTCTGATTAATCGTATATTCCACCAGCTCGAAAGCCCCATCTTCCAATTCTTGTCCGATATGCTCCTTTGCATATGCCTCGAGGCTATAGATTGCCGGATTGGAATGAATGAACTTCGCATTTACTCCAATTAACAAAACACGCTTCATATTTAAATCCTATTCCTGTAACGTTGCATTTATGCACATTTTATTCTGTGAAAATCTTCCATTTACAATTTTTCACATTGTTTTGTATATATGTTCTGCAAATATACTAACTTCGTTTCATAATCCTGTAAATTCTTCTGTCTAATCGTTGAAAGCATCAATCCCGCAAAGAATGACTGAATCGCACTTAAATATACAAAACAGCATACGATCAAGGTCGGAAAACGCATCACAAGTCCTGTTGATGCATACTCACATAATACAGGAATTAAAAATGCAGTTGCTATTACTGCAAGAATTGCAGCAATCCATGTAAAAAATCCAAAAGGCTTATAGTTCTTATAAAGTTTAATAATTGTCTTAATTACCTTAAAGCCATCCGAAAAAGTATTTAACTTCGACTCACTGCCCTCTGGTCTGTCACGATACTGAATAATCACATTCTCTACACGCATATTCTTATCAATAGCATGAATACTCATCTCTGTTTCGATTTCAAAGCCCTTAGATAATACCGGGAAAGACTTTACAAAAAGATAACTGAAAGCCCGATAGCCTGTCATGATATCTCTGATATCGCTCTTAAACATTTTATTAATAGAACCACGCACGATGGAATTACCAAAGTTATGGAAAGGTCTCTTGTTCTCTTCAAAATAAGAAGAAGAAAGTCTGTCCCCTACAACCATATCTGCATTTCTCTCTAAGACCGGCTCACAAAGCTTTCTTGCCTCATCTGCCGGATACGTATCATCACCATCTGTCATGATGTAACACTTTGCATCAATCTCACGGAACATCCTGCGGATTACATTACCTTTACCCTGCTGATATTCATAACGTACAATTGCACCTGCTTTTCTTGCAATCTCATCCGTTCCATCGGTAGAATTATTATCATATACATATATCACAGCTTCTGGTAGAGCTGCCTTAAAATCCTTTATAACCTTTTCAATGGTTTTGCTCTCATTATAACAAGGAATCAATACTGCTATTTCGTCCATGAATCTATTCTCCTATTTTTTATAAATCTATCATAATATCTCGTCTAGTATATCAATATTCACGTGTTTTTACAACAGTTGACAACACTACTTATAAATCCTCATAAATCTTATCTATATCATATTCCGGGGCATATTTCTTCGCTTTTTCACATATTTCTTTTATTACAGATTCTTCTTCCTCTAATTCTTCTGCAATAAGTTCCGGTGATTTATCCTTTCTTAATTTTTTACATACCTGTTCTATCAGCTTTTTCTCTTGTCCTTCTTCTCGTAACATTTGTGCATATCCTACTTCATCAAATTCTGATAATATTGATGCCATAATCCTCGCCCTATCCTTTCTGAGAATCTCTCCCAAAATGTCATCCTCTATACAACTATACCCTGTCCTTTTCTATTGTTACTACAGTCACTTCTGACATCTTTACTTTATACCTATTATTTATCTTTTATGTGGAATTGTTTAAAAATGCTTCTTTGAACTTATTATAGATAATTAGAATTGTTTTTACAAGCAACTTACTGCCACTTATAAATTACCAGACTTGAAGAAATACAACCTCTCTCGAACCAAAAGCTGTATTTATTTTAGAATATATTAACTATATCGAAAACCTTTATCAAATGCAAGATAAATATAAAAAACTACCACTACATTATCGCAATTCCCTATCACATAAAAATAGCGTTATATTTCCACTGATGATTATCATCCATAAAAAATAACGCTATCCTTCGCTTACTGTTATTAATGTTCCAATATTAATATCAGAATCTTTGTAACCATTGATAATACTTATGATTCATTTTCTTGTTTATCCTGTATTGCCATATAATCTTTCAGCAAATCATTTTTAATCTTGCTGACATAATGTAAGACTCTGTCTGCAATGTCATCTGTCAATCCCCACATCTCCTCTTCGGTAGAAAATGGCTGCATGGAATGAGTAATCGATGTTGTCAGCCTTCCATCCTCATGGCTAAGGTTTGCACAGGTATATTTATAACCATCTGCGTTTCCTTCTGCTTCATACTCTGCATAATTTCTCTCAATACATTCAATACTTCCTCGTACATGAAACGAATAATCCTTATCGCTCTGCAACCGCCTCTTTTCTTGCCCTTTGCACGTTTTTTCACCATTTGCAGCAACAAACTCATTCAAGTTCATATTCTCTTAGTGTTCTCTATTATATACATTAATCCCCCACTGAATATCTTCTTGATCTTTCGGATCATCAAAGTAACTGTTCCAATAAGAAAAATCAGTAGTACCGTCACAAAATTGTGCAAATCCAGCTGCAGCTTTTAACACAGTAGGACCAAATATAGCGCTACCTACATAACCATAATGAAAATTACCTATTGTTTCACCAGTCATGTTTGCTCTGAGTTCTGGTTCATAATATACATTTTTAAGTCCTAAATAACCTTTATAATCCCATATTCCGCCTTTCTTAACACGTTCTGAAAAATACAATCCTGCTGTAATATGTGCAGTACCAAAAACTGCATTATCATAAACCTTTTTCACTTCACTTGCATGTCTTCTTGCTTCTGACATTATTTCTAAAACTACTGCTCGTGGTACTGGACGATTCTCAATTGTTGGACACTCTTTAACAGATATTTTCAAACACTCATCCAATTGAATTGCATCCAGTTCCAATAAAACATTAAGTTTTTCAATAAATCCTTGTAATACTTCACGTTCCTTTGAGGATACATTAATATCTTTTAAGTAAATTCTATTATCTTTTATTGTTGTTACATCATTATAAAGAATGTATGCATATGCACTGTTATCATCAGTAATTACTTCTCCCTGTTCTTCTAGCGCTTTATAATAAACAGATTCATAAATATTGTCTAATGTTTCTTTGTCAGGTTCTTTTGCATATGTAATCATAGAAGCCGAACACACGCACACTAAAAATGCTAATAATAATTTTACTATTTTATTCATCTTATCACCTCATAAATAT
>CAYUKO010000171.1:0-7132 GCA_964445375.1 uncultured Roseburia sp. | reverse complement strand
AAAAAGAGGAGGATACGTTATGACATTGAAGGATTTACCGATAGGAAAGTCGGCAACCGTAGTAACAGTAGGCGGTGAAGGGGCACTTAGACAGCATTTTCTGGATATGGGCGTCATTCCAGGAGCGCAGATTACTATGGTAAAATATGCGCCGATGGGAGATCCGGTAGAATTACGTATTCACAGCTATGAGCTTACCCTGCGTCTGGCAGATGCAGAGAAGATAGAAATTCAGGATGTTGTTGAGGTGACAGAGCAGGAACAGGAGAATCAAGAGCATCGAAATAAGAAAGTTCACCATCCGGGACTTGGAGAGGGTGGAAAGTATCATGTTAAGGCAGATGAGCATCCACTTTCAGAAAAGGAAACAGTAACGTTTGCGCTTGCAGGTAATCAGAATTGTGGAAAGACAACACTCTTTAATCAGCTTACGGGAGCAAATCAGCATGTAGGAAACTTTCCGGGTGTTACGGTAGACAGAAAGGATGGAAGTATTAAGGGAAAAGCCAATACACTGGTAACGGATTTACCGGGTATCTATTCCATGTCACCTTATTCAAGCGAAGAAATTGTTACCAGACAGTTTGTGCTGGAAGAACATCCAAAGGGAATCATCAATATTGTAGATGCGACAAACATCGAGAGAAATATGTACCTTACCATGCAGCTCTTAGAGTTGGATGTTCCTATGGTTTTAGCACTTAATATGATGGATGAGGTAAGAGAAAATGGTGGCTCTATCAGAGTCAATGAACTGGAAGAAGCGTTAGGAATTCCGGTCATTCCAATTTCAGCAGCTAAGAATGAAGGAATTCAGGAATTGATTGATCATGCCATGCATGTAGCAAAGTATCAGGAACGTCCGGGAAGACAGGACTTCTGTGAGGCAGATGCGCATGGTGGAGCTGTACATAGATGTCTTCATAGCATTATGCATTTAATTGAAGATCATGCCAAGAAAGCTGACATTCCTGTCAGATTTGCGGCTTCCAAGCTTGCAGAAGGGGATAAGCTGATATTGGAAAAGTTAGAGCTAGATCAGAATGAGCAGGAGACTTTGGAGCATATTATCTGTCAGATGGAGAAGGAAAGAGGCTTAGACAGAGCAGCGGCAATCGCAGATATGAGGTTTGCTTTTATTAATAAGGTATGCGAACAGACCGTTGTGAAGCCAAAAGAGAGCAAGGAACATGCAAGAAGTGTGAAGCTTGATAAGATATTGACAGGCAAGTATACAGCAATTCCGGCTTTTGTTGGAATTATGGCAGCAGTATTCTGGCTCACCTTTAATGTTATTGGAGCGTGGCTGTCTTCTTTACTGGAAATGGGAATCGAAGCGCTTACAAATCTGATTGCAGCAGCCATGGAAGCAGGTCAGGTCAATGAAGTATTGCAGTCATTAGTGATTGATGGTATCTGCAATGGTGTGGGAAGTGTCTTAAGTTTTCTTCCGACTATTGTTACACTGTTTTTCTTCCTGTCGTTACTGGAAGACAGCGGCTATATGGCAAGAGTAGCGTTTGTCATGGATAAGCTGTTACGTAAGATTGGTTTGTCGGGAAGAAGTATTGTGCCGATGTTAATAGGCTTTGGCTGTACCGTGCCGGGTGTTATGGCAAGCAGAACGCTTCCGTCGGAGCGTGACCGTAAGATGACGATTCTTTTGACACCTTTTATGAGTTGTTCTGCAAAGCTGCCAATCTATGCATTTTTTACTGCTGCATTCTTCCCAAAGAATGGTGCATTTGTTATGATAGGACTATATTTTGGTGGAATGGTTGCAGGTATTGTAATGGCATTACTTATGCGTAGATTTTATTTTAGTGGTGAGGCAGTTCCTTTTGTTATGGAGCTTCCGAATTACCGTATGCCAGGAGCAAAGAACGTTGCACAGCTTTTATGGGAGAAGGCAAAGGACTTTTTGCAGAGAGCATTTACGGTTATCTTCCTTGCAACGATTCTTATCTGGTTCTTACAGACCTTTGATATGAGACTCAATGTTGTTACAGATTCTAAGGACAGTATTCTTGCTGTCGTGGCAGGTGTGATTGCACCGATATTTGAGCCATTAGGATTTGGAGACTGGAGATTCTCAACCGCTTTGATTTCCGGTTTTATGGCAAAGGAAAGTGTTGTTTCAACGTTGAATGTCTTATTTGGAAGTGTGGATACTCTTCTTGCAGCTATTTCTCCATTGACCGCATTATGTGTATTGGTATTCTGTCTTCTGTATACACCATGTGTAGCAGCGGTAGCTGCTGTAAAGCGTGAGCTTGGATGGAAATGGGCTGCGTTTATGGCAGTAGGACAGTGTGTGGTTGCATGGGTGGCTGCATTCTTAGTGAAGCTGGTAGGCGGACTGTTTCTATAAAGTAGCGATAAACGAATGAAAGGATGACATCAGTGAATAAAATTCGTACGAGCTATGAGCATACGATTTATGCGAGCTATATTGGTTATATTACACAGGCAATTGTAAATAATTTTGCCCCGTTATTATTTCTGACATTTGCGTCAGATTACAACTTGTCCTTAGACAAGATTACCTTGATTACAACGATTAATTTTGCGGTACAGTTAGTGGTTGATTTGTTAGCGACCAAGGTCATTGACAAAGTTGGCTATCGAAAATGTGTCGTAGCAGCACACATCTGCGCAGCACTTGGGCTTATTGGTATGGCGTGGTTTCCAAGTCTTCTTGGCAATGCATATGCAGGAATCTTAACAGCGGTTGTCCTTTATGCAATTGGTGGTGGAATTATAGAAGTACTCATTAGCCCAATCGTAGAAGCATGTCCAACGAAGAAGAAGGAAGCAGCCATGAGCTTATTGCATTCCTTTTACTGTTGGGGACATGTGGGCGTTGTAGTTCTTTCTACGATATTCTTTCGGGTGTTTGGTATTGAGAACTGGAAGCTGCTTGCCTGCATCTGGGCAATTGTGCCACTGTTTAATGTCATTTATTTTAGTCTTGTACCGATTTATCATGTTGCAGAGGGGCATGATAAAATGTCATTACGTTCCCTTCTTGGTCAGAAGGTGTTCTGGCTGTTGATGATTGTGATGGTCTGTGCGGGCGCATCGGAGCAGGCAATGAGTCAGTGGGCATCTGCCTTTGCAGAATCAGCCCTTCATGTGTCTAAAACAGTTGGGGATTTAGCAGGAACTTGCGCGTTTGCTATCTGTATGGGAACGGCAAGAGCATTATATGGTAAGTATAGTGACAGGATTCCATTAAAGGGAATGATGATTGGAAGTGCAGTACTTTGTATCGGCTGTTATCTGGTTGCAGTCTTTGCACCACATCCTGTCATGGGACTGATTGGCTGTGCGGTTTGTGGCTTTTCGGTAGGAATCTTCTGGCCGGGAACCTTTAGTATTGCAGCATGGAATCTTCCGGGGGCAGGAACCGCGATGTATGCGTTAATGGCACTTGCCGGTGATGTGGGCTGCTCTTCCGGTCCAACGGTCGTTGGTATGGTAGCAAATGCAAATGGCGGAAATCTAAAAACGGGATTATTGCTTGCTATTATATTCCCAATCATAATATTAATCGGAATTCCCATGCTTCGAGGGAAAAAGGAAAAATCCATTCACTGAAGATTTTTCATTTGACCAATTTGTGTGAGGCACAAATTGGTAAGTATGATAAAATTTATAAATAGGAGTATAAATATGCTGCAACAGGACAAGGTGCTTGAATTTTATAGAAGTGAATATGCGAAATCAGCAAGAAGGAAGCTGAATCCTGCAAGAAAAACGAATGGTTATGAGCAGCAGATCATGAAGCTTTGCAGAAGAATCAAACGTGAGAAAAAGGGCAGGATAAATATTGGTTATCTGGTGCATTATCATAGAGAAATCAATCATTTGCTCCTGATTGCTACCGCAAAGCAGAATCAGAAGATGGTAAAAATGATTATGGACGAGATGCTTCCTTGTCTGATGCAGCTTGATATTTCCATGTTGTCACGCCCTGATAGGGAAGAACTGGACGCGAGCTTTATTCAGTATGCGGTATCGGAGCAGCCAAAGAGAATCTGTACGAAAACCTTGTTAGAGCTTGTTATGTTATATAAGGATGACAGAATCCGTAAAAAGGTGGCGGAACTGGTTCCTTCAAGGCCGGAGATGGAATTCCCGGAAAGCCTGGAGATGAAGCGTCGTTTTATCCTGCATATTGGACCAACGAACAGTGGAAAGACTTACCATGCCTTGGAAAGACTGAAGGATGCGAGGAATGGCGTGTATCTTGGACCTTTGCGTCTACTTGCTCTTGAGGTTTATGAGAAGATGAAGGAATATGGTACACCGTGTACCATGCTCACAGGGCAGGAATGCATTGAGGAACCGGACAGCCGTGTCATAGCTTCTACCATAGAGATGCTCGACATTGACAGAGTTTATGACATTGCTGTCATTGATGAAGCACAGATGATTGCGGATACAGACAGAGGGCATTCGTGGACAAGAGCGATTCTTGGAATTAAGGCAAAAGAGATTCATATCTGCATGAGTCCGACTGCGGAGAGTGTTGTAACACATTTGATTGCGCTTTGTCATGACAGTTGGGAAAGCAATCATTATGAGAGAAAGACACCGCTTGTATGTGAGAAACAGGCATTTGTCTTTCCAAATGATGTAAAGCCGGGAGATGCCTTGATTGTCTTTTCTAAGAAATCGGTGCTGGATGTGGCAGGAAGATTAGAAGCAAGAGGTATCAGCTCTAGTGTGATTTATGGAAGCTTACCGCCGGAAATCCGAAGAAAGCAGATGCAGCTTTTTAATAATGGTACGAATCAGGTGGTTGTTTCCACGGATGCCATAGGTATGGGCTTGAACCTGCCGGTGCAGAGAATCGTTTTTATCGAGACAGAGAAGTTTGACGGAATCGAGCAGAGAAAGCTTGCCATTTCCGAGGTAAAGCAGATTGCCGGAAGAGCAGGAAGATTTGGTGTCTATGACACGGGATATGTATCGGCAATGGGAGCAGAAGAATTAAAGTATATTGACAGTCTTTATGAAGCCAAGGAGCAACCAATCGAGAAGGTCAGTCTTGGTTTCCCACAGGTGCTATTAAATCTGCCTGACTCATTGGATACGATATTAAAGACTTGGCATTCGGTAGAGACTCCCGCACCATTTGAGAAAATCAGTATTGATGAGATTCTGTTCTTATATGAGAAAGCCGAGAAGAACAGTGCAAGGATTGATGGCTTTGAGGACAAGCATATTTTGTATCGTATGGTTACTTGTCCAATCGATATTAAGAATCCGAGAGTTACCTCACTGTGGCTTCGCTATTGCGAGACCTATACAGCGGATAAATCTCTGATGAAGCCTAATATCAATCAGATTCGCTTTGATGGAATTGGGAAGTATGAGACATATTATAAGCAGCTAGAGTTGTATTATCAATTTTCAGAGCGTTTTGGTAAGGAGATGGATGTCGAGTGGCTTACCAGAGAGCGTGAGAAGACAGAGGTTTCGATTATGAAATGTCTTGCAAAAGGGAAGATGGACTATATTGCAACCTGCCGCTATTGCGGAAAGCGACTTCCGGTTGGATATGGCTTTAACCGCTGTGCACAGTGTAGAAAGATGTTAGACGCAGTAAGTCATTATTATGGCAGAAAGGTTTGATAACATGACAGAGCAGTTTTCAAGAACTGGATTATTAATAGGAAGCGAAGGTGTAGAAAAGCTCCGAAAGGCAAGAGTTGCTGTATTTGGTGTTGGTGGTGTCGGCGGTTATGTTGTAGAAGCGCTGGCTAGAAGCGGTGTAGGAACCTTGGATATTATCGATGCGGACAAGGTGTGTCTCTCGAATCTGAACAGGCAGATTATAGCAACACATAAGACCATTGGAGAATACAAGGTAGATGCGGCCAAGGAGCGTATTCTTGAGATTAACCCGGAGGCAGTAGTTCATGCATATCGTTGTTTTTACTTGCCGGAAACGGCTGATCAGTTTGATTTTACACAGTATGATTATGTCGTTGATGCGATTGATACGGTAACGGGTAAGATAGAGCTGGTTATGCAGGCAGACAGGGCAAAGACACCGATTATCAGTTCCATGGGGGCTGGTAATAAGCTGGACCCAACGGCATTTCGTGTTGCCGATATTTATAAGACAAACGTTTGTCCACTTGCAAAGGTCATGAGAAGAGAATTAAAAAAACGTGGCATTGGGAAGTTAAAAGTGGTATATTCAGAAGAAAAGCCTTTAACACCACTTGCAGATACAGATAGTACGCAGACGAGTGATACGGTGGAAAATGTCAGAGAAGGTTCGCCAAGAAGACAGACACCGGGCAGTACGGCATTCGTACCATCTGTGGTGGGACTGATTATTGCAGGAGAGGTTGTAAAGGACATAATAAGGGGCTAAAGAATGGAATTTAAAGGTATTCAAAAGAAAGAAGAGGGTAAATTCATTACCCGCTATGATATCACATACGAAACAGTAGATAAGCAGGAAAAGGTCTATGAAATCATCAGCCGCAGAAAGAATCTGGAAAGCTTTGAAGCATTGCACGGAGAGAAGCCGGATGCAGTCGTTATTATTGTAACAGATGAAAAGGATGAAAAAATCCTCATTAATAAGGAATTTCGTCTTGCGGTTGGAGACTGGGTGTATAATTTCCCGGCTGGCTTAATTGATCCGGGCGAAGAACCACAGCAGAGTGCAGTACGTGAGCTTTGGGAGGAAACAGGGCTTGAACTGTATGAAATCGATGATTTTATCGGTGTCAGCTATAGTGCCGTAGGCTTTAGCAATGAAACCAATGTCTGCGTGGTAGGAAAGGCTAGAGGCGAATTCAGAGCAAGCACTTCCACCGTAGAAGAGATTGAACCGGGCTGGTACACAAAGGCACAAATCAGAGAGCTGTTAAAGGCAGAGCGCTTTGCAGCAAGAACACAGGCATATTGTTATGTGTGGAGTAAGGAATAAATAAAAGGGACTGTGAAAAAGCACTCTGTGCAAAAGCAGTCCCCAGCTAATAATCGAGATAGATATCTTGGATGTTCAAGATACCTATCTCTTTTTTTGAAAAGGTGCCTTTTTTCTTCAGATATAAGATACTGAAGCAATGCTTCGCAAACTTTTGCAACGCTCTTCGTGAAC
>CAYUKO010000170.1:0-7248 GCA_964445375.1 uncultured Roseburia sp. | reverse complement strand
CATAACACGCAATAAACGCTACAATGCTTTAAAGTGTTAAAGTAAAGAGCGGTATATGTCATAATGAAAACAACGTTAGGAGTAGATAACATGAGTGAAAAAACAGTTATTGTAAAAGAATGGAAAAAGTTTAGAAGATATAAAAATGGTGCAGCATATTATGAAATGAGTGTTAGTACGTTTCAAAGAATGGCAAGAGAAGCAAAGGCTATATATAAGGAAAGAAAAAGTGTTTGGGTCAATTGTGAGATATTTGAAAAATATCTTGAATCATTTAGGGTAATGTAAGTTTATAGAATGGGAAAAGTTGACATATAACCGGAATCTTATATTGACACTGTTGAAATACAAAAATATACTAATCTTATTGGAGATAAAGTGTATACCGAGTCTTCAAAAGACTATTACACAGGCAATGCAAGAAGGTGTCAAGAATGTGATGCAGTATAATAGCTGACACTCATGGAACTCTCCTTATGAATAAGGAGAAGAGAATGGCATCAAGAAAAGATAAAAAAGGTAGGATATTAAGGCCTGGTGAGACCTATCAGGCTTCCAAGGATTTATATGTATATGCATATACAGATCCGTTTGGGAAAAGACGATATAAGTATTCTAAAGACTTGATAGTATTACGTGAAAAGGAAGACCAATTGAAAAAAGATCAATTGGATGGTATTGATTCTTATTTGGCTGGAGCAGTTGATTTAAATTATATCTTTGACCGCTATATGACAGCAAGAAATGATTTAAGAGAAACGACAAAGGCTAATTATGAATTAACCTATGACAGATATGTTCGAAATACATTAGGGAAAAAGAAACTTGCTGATATTAAGTATAGTCATATCGTTTTGTTCTATAGCAATATGATTGCTGAGAAACAGTTGAGTATTGGAACAATTCAGTACGTGCAGAGAATGATTCGTCCGGCATTACAAATGGCAGTTAGGGATGAGATTATCAGAACTAATCCGGCGGATGGCGTAATACAACTGGTAAAGAAGAAAACACAATGTGAAGGGACGAAAATTCGTCATGCATTAACATTGGAGCAGCAACGTGCATTTATGAACTATATCAAAGAAAAACCGTTATATGACAGGTGGATTAATTTATTCACAGTGTTAATAGGAACCGGTGTCAGAGTAGGTGAACTTGTAGGACTTAGATGGAAAGATATTGATTTCGAAAAACGTGTTATTGATATTAACCATTCACTGTTCTATTTTGCAGGCAAGAAAAATAAAAGACCTAGCAGATGGATTGTATCAGATACAAAGACAGAGGCAGGACATCGTACCATTCCAATGGTTGAAACGGTATACAATGCACTTTTAGCGGAAAATATCAGACAGGAAAAGACAGGTGTGAGGTGTCAAACTGAAGTTGATGGAATGTCAGGATTTATTTTCTATAATCGATTTCTGGAAGTATATGTACCGGAATCGATTAATCGGGAAATAGCAAGGATAGTAGAAAGCTATAACTTGGAAGAGGAAGTAATTGCTGTAAAAGAGAAAAGAGAAGCAGTATTATTACCGCCAATTAGCTGTCATCATTTTCGGCATACATTTTGCACCAGATTGTGTGAAGCAGATGTTCATATAAAGGTTATTCAAAATATTATGGGGCATAAGGATATTCACACGACTTTAGATATTTATTCAGAAGTAACAGAATGGAAGAAAAAGACTTCTATTAATGAAGTATTTAACAGTATGAATTTATTTTAGTATTATCGAGAGGTCCACTGGACTGACAGGTACAACATAAGTACAACAAAATAGCTCGAAAAATACTTGTTAATATAGTAAATATAGCGTTTCTAATAAAAGAAAAATGAGTATTAAGTAATAAAATACGATAGAATCATTTCTTGAATAATAATGGAAGAGAAACAGACTATCGTGGCTTGCGGTGCCGGAACGATTACCAAAAGGGTATACCCGGACGGACGAATAGAAAGGTGCGACAATGTCAAGGATGTGGCTCTTTATATAGAAAAAATCGACGAAATGATTGAGCGAAAACAAAAACTTTTTGCAGATTAAAAGAGATATTTGTTTTCTGAAATAGTACATCAAAATAGGGTTAGTACATCAAAAGTACATCAAAAAAATACCTAATAGTACCTAATAATACATGGCGATGTATTCAAAAACCTAATAACTACGCCTTAAAGGACGAATTCATTTTAACAGATGAGTTTGTCCTTTTTTGTTATAGTCAATCAAATTATTAGGAGGAAAACACATGAACAGTACAGCGTTAGGAGCAGAGAACATTATTTTTATTAGCGAAGCACATGAGAAATTCTACTATGAAAAATTAAAAGAAGTCCGGTACAAAGATGTGTACCATAAGGCATTATGCTATTGTCTCGGCATTAGTGATGATACGAGAAGAAATATAAATCGAATTTATGATTTTAAGACAGGCTGTGTAAAAACAGAATGTTTACATGAAGGCTGGCAGACCAGCGGAAGCGTTAAAGTAATCAGAATGGCGTTTAACCTATATTGCAACGGGACACCAAGTGTTGATGATTATACAGACGCAGAGGAGCAGATGGAAGAGTGTAGGCAATATACAGTGGAAGAATTATTCTTCTGTGCTTATGCACCGTACTTTTGGCAGACGATACAGATTCGTTATCCGGAATATGCAACCTATAACAAAAAGCTGTATGCCATATTTGGAGGAGCAGATTAATGTTAAAAGTTAGATTGATGGGAACAAAGAACGATATTAAATGGTTTGGGAAGATATTACAGAGAAATCCCAAGATTGAAGTGACAGAGTTTTCAGATATATACCCTAATAAGGGGACAAAGAGATTTCACAGAGCGTATGTGGAAGTGAAGAAACGTAACGTAAAAGAATAGAAGAATAAAAAGAATTATCATGTGTAGAATAATTGCAATCGCAAATCAAAAAGGTGGAGTAGGAAAGACTACCACAAGTATTAATTTAGGTGTTGGTTTGGCTAGATTAGGTCAAAAGGTGTTGTTAGTAGATGCTGATCCACAGGGGCATTTAACTCTCGGATTGGGATTTCCCAAGAATTTGAAAGTGACATTAAAAAATATGATGGAAAACATAATTATGGGTATTGAATTTGAGCCTAGAGAAGCCATTTTAAACTATAAAGAGGGTGTAGATGTGATACCGTCGAATAAACTGCTTACAGGAATGGATATGTCTTTAATCACTGTTGAGGACAGAGAGAATGTTTTAAAAGAATATCTGGAGCTTTTGCAGAATGATTATGATTACATCATTATCGACTGTATGCCTTCACTCGGTATGCTGACAATAAATGCAATGACAGCAGCAAATAGCGTCTTAATTCCGGTACAGCCACAGTTTTATGCTGCGGACGGTCTTACAGAGCTTCTAAAGGTTTACAAAGGCACAAAGCAGCGTTTTAATCCGGATATTGAGATAGAGGGTATTCTTTTCACAATGGATGCCAGCAGATACAATAATTCAAAGAGAAACAAAAAAGCAGTGCATACTGCTTACGGAAAAGAAGTTAATATATTTGAGGATGCCATACCGAGATCAGAAGCCATTGCGGAAATCGCTTCTGAAGGAGTGAGTATCTTTGAATATGATAAGATGAGCAAAGGAGCAGAAAGCTACGAAAAACTTGCACAGGAGGTGTTGAACCATGCGAAAGCAAAATAAGGAAATTCAGCTTACCTCTTATGATGATTTACTAGGAATAGAGAAAGATATGGAAGCCGATACAGAGAAAATTGTGATTGCTCCACTTTCTGACCTATATACTTTCAAAGACCACCCGTTTAAGGTGCTTGACGATGAAAAGATGCAGGAAACAACGGAAAGTATCCGTCAGTATGGTGTACTTGTTCCGGGTATTGCAAGACCAAGAGCTGGAGGTGGTTATGAGATTATAGCCGGACACCGTAGAAAAAGAGGTTCCGAGCTTGCAGAAAAGACGGAAATGCCAATTATCGTAAGGAATTATACCGATGATGAAGCTACGATTATTATGGTAGATTCCAATATCCAACGAGAGGACATTTTACCAAGTGAAAAGGCAAAAGCCTATAAAATGAAGTACGAAGCCATGAAACATCAGGGCAAGAAAGAGGGAATGAACACACTTGATAAGGTGGGAGAAGCTGCGGGAGAAAATGCAAAAAAGGTACAAAGATATGTCTGGTTATCCCGGTTATCGGACGAGCTTCTTGATATGGTGGATAAAAAGAAAATAGGCTTTTCACAAGGAGTTGATATTTCTTTTTTATCAGAGGATGCACAGCAATGGGTACAGGTCATTATTGAAGAGCAAGGCTGCAATGTCAACACGGTGCAATCCGGAAAGCTCAAGGAATATGGCAAAAAGGGAGAACTTACCTTTGCTATGGTTCGCTTGATTCTGACGGAAGAAAAGCCAAAGGAAAGAAAAGTAACACTGAAAGCTGATAAAATCAGCAAATATTTTGAAGAAGATTGCAGCAGTGAAGAAATAGAGAATATTATCATTCAGTTGTTGGATGAATGGAAGAATAGACAGTAGAAAGGAGGAATGCAGAGTGGATGGCGGTTTGTAATTCGATTATTACTATGGAGCAGAAGCAGAACAGTTTTCTTTCTATCGTGTTCCAAGATTATTGATTAAAGATGAACGTTTCAAGGGGTTGTCCAGTGATGCAAAGCTCCTTTATGGTCTAATGCTTGACAGAATGTCATTATCAATGAAAAATGGCTGGTTTGATGATAAAAACAGGGCATATATCCATTACACTGTGGAAAACATTATGGAAGATTTGGGATGTGCCAGAGCTACTTGTGCAAAGATAATTGCAGAGCTTGACAGTAAAAAAGGTATTGGTCTGATTGAGAAGAAAAGGCAGGGACTTGGAAAACCGGATATTATTTACGTGAAAAATTTTGTGGTTGTAGAACAGAATACAAAGACTGAAAACAACCCGAAAGAGCCTGCTAATACTGATGTTTCCACAGAAGTTCAAAATTTGAATGTCAAGAAATTCAATAATCAGACTTCCAAAAGTTCAAAAACTGAACTTCAAGAAATTCAAAATGCAGACTTCCAGAGGTTCAATGATCAGACTTCTGGAAATTCAGAAACTGAATTTGCGGAAGTTCAAGAAGTGAACCCTAATTATAACAATACTAATTATACTGATTTGAGTTATAACAATCCTATCTATCAATCTGTTAGTGAAACAGAAAAAGGGATAGATGGGATGGATGAGGTCAATGCATACATAGAACTTATAAAAGAGAATATTGAGTATGAGCATCACATGAAATATAGTTCTTATCAGGATAAAGGATTGTATGATGAACTGTTTGATGTTATCTGTGAGGTAGTATGTGTAAAGCATAAAACCATAAAAATAGGGGGTGATGATTACCCGTATGAATTGGTAAAATCAAAGTTCCTAAAGCTGAACAGTTCACACCTTGAATATGTGATTGGGTGTATGCAAAATACCACAAGCAAGATAACCAATATTAAGGCATACATGGTAACTGCACTTTATAATGCGTCAAGTACCATGAATCATTATTACCAGCAGGAAGTACAACATGATATGTATGGAGGTGGATGGAGTGAAAAGGGGATTGTTTAAGATTATTATTCCGGCAGGTCTGATTGCACTATGGATGATTACCTGTTATCCGGTATGTAATAAAGCGGAAGGATTTGACCTGTTTTTATATTGGATTATGGTAGGTTTTCCGTTTGGAATACATAGAATGTGTTTATGGCTTGTACCAAGAAACTTCGGTATCAGTGCCAGTATAGGTGTATTTGCATTGAGTTGTATTATTGGTGGTTTGATTGGCGGAGTGGTTTTGGTTGTGAAGATAATTAAGATTATCACAGAGATATTTATAATAATGTTAGGAACTTATAGACAAAATGTCTAAAGGTAAACAACTATTTGCTTTAGATTAATATTTAGAGTTAAAAGATATGGAATTGTGCAAAAATTCTTTGAATGATATAATAAAATATATTACAAGAAATGAGGATAAAATGGTGGATAGAATTGTACAAAGTTATATTGAAGATTTCTTAAAATCGCAACAAATTAGTGAGAAAGATTCGAGTAAGCAATTTGAAATGTTTGCATCGTATTGTGCAATAGCACAGCAATATACAGAACTATTTGATTTAAATGATACATTAACTGGAGCAGGGGGAGATTGCGGTATAGATGGTATTGCAATTATTGCTAATGGTACAATGGTTACTTCTAAAGAAGAAGTAGATGATTTGATTGAATTGAATAAGGGATTAGCGGATATGTTGTTCCTCTTTATTCAGTCAAAGACAACAGCAGGTTTTTCGGGTAGCGAAATGGGAACTTTTGGTGCAGGCGTAACAGATTTTTTTTCAGAAACTCCGCAGTTTGTAAGAAATGGCTTTATACAAGAAAAAAGCGAGTTGGTTAATTATATTTTTAGCAAGGTCATTTTAAAACAAAACCGAATTGTTTTCTTTATTATGTAACAACTGGAAAATGGGTGGACGATCAAAATTGTGTTGCAAGGAAGAACATGATTATTCATGATTTGAAAGAATTAGATTTATTTCAGGAAGTTCAATTTACTCCTGTGGATGTAAATTTGATTCAAAAATATTATAGAAATACTATTGATGTTATTGAAACAGAAATAGATTTTTCACAGAAGATTTTGCTTCCAGATATTCCTAAGATTAATCAATCATACTTAGGATATGTTGAATATGATGAATACCTGAAATTGATAGTTGGAGAAAATGGAGAAATAAGAAAAAATGTTTTTTACGATAATGTTAGAGATTATCAAGGAGATAATGAAGTAAATCTTGAAATTGCAGAAACAGTCAAATCTGCTGCTGATAAATTTATATTACTGAATAATGGTGTAACAATAATTTGTAAAAAACTGACTAATTTAAGAAACAAATTTACATTAACTGATTATCAGATAGTTAATGGGTGTCAGACGAGCCATGTTTTGTATTATAATAAAGATTTAGTGAATGCAAATCTTCAAATTCCGATTAAATTAATCGAAACATTAGACGAGGATACGGTTAATAATATAATTAAAGCAACCAATAGACAAACGGAAGTTACTAATGAACAGTTAATTGCATTAAATGAGTTCCATAGAAAGTTAGAAGCTTATTATAAAACACTCAACTTTCCCAGCAAATATTTCCAAATAGAGCCTGAATAAATGAGGCTTGTG
>CAYUKO010000169.1:0-7486 GCA_964445375.1 uncultured Roseburia sp. | reverse complement strand
GAACTTAGTTCCAAGTAATTATTTTACTATTTAATAAATGGAGGATAAGAATGAGAGAAAAGTATGAATCTCTTGCGCTTGCAGATTTGCGTGCGATTGCGAAAACGAGAGGAATCAAGGGCACTACCGGTTTAAAGAAGGCAGAGCTTATTGAATTGATGCTTGCAGAGGATGAGAAAGATAAGGCAGCAGGCAAGGATGTTGCGCCAAAGCCAGTACTTCGTAATCCGGGAGAAGCTAAGGAAGAAAAGCAGGAAGAGAAGTTCCCGGCAGAGCTTGATAGTGGTATCACAGCCAATGGTATCTTAGAGGTTATGCCGGATGGATTTGGTTTTATTCGTTGTGAGAATTTCCTTCCAGGTGAAAATGACGTTTATGTTGCGCCAAGCCAGATTCGTCGTTTTAACTTAAAAACTGGTGACATTATTGAAGGAAATACCAGAATCAAGACACAGAACGAGAAATTCAGTGCATTATTATATGTAAAGAAAGTAAATGGTTATCCGCCTGAAATTGCAAGCAGAAGACGCAATTTTGAGGATATGACACCTATTTTCCCAAATGAAAGAATCCGTCTTGAAAAACCGGGTGCCAGTGTTGCCATGCGTGTTATGGATTTGATGAGTCCTGTAGGTAAGGGACAAAGAGGTATGATTGTATCACCTCCAAAGGCTGGTAAGACAACTTTATTAAAGGAAGTAGCGCAGTCAATTAAGAAGAACTCACCGGAAATGCATTTAATTATTTTGTTAATTGATGAGCGTCCGGAAGAAGTTACCGATATTAAGGAAGCAATTGAAGGACCAAATGTAGAAGTAATCTATTCTACCTTTGATGAACTGCCTGAGCATCACAAGAGAGTCTCTGAAATGGTAATCGAGCGTGCAAAGAGACTGGTAGAGCATAAAAAGGACGTATGTATTCTCTTAGACAGTATTACAAGATTAACAAGGGCATATAACCTTACTGTTCCACCAAGTGGAAGAACACTTTCCGGTGGTCTTGATCCGGCAGCCCTTCATATGCCAAAGAGATTCTTTGGTGCAGCAAGAAATATGAGAGAAGGTGGAAGCCTTACGATTCTTGCAACCGCATTGGTTGAAACGGGTTCTAAGATGGATGACGTAGTATACGAGGAATTCAAGGGAACCGGTAACATGGAAATGGTTCTTGACAGAAAGCTTTCTGAGAAGAGAATCTTCCCTGCAATCGATATTCCAAAGTCTGGTACCAGAAGAGAAGATTTACTTCTTACCGAGGATGAGCTGGAAGCAATCAATATCATGAGAAGAGCCTTAAATGGTTTGAAGCCGGAGGAAGCGGTAGACAAGATTCTTGATATCTTTGCTAAGACGAAAGATAATGTCGAATTCGTTCAGACCGTGAAGAAGATGAAGTTCATCTAGGATAAGAAATTTTTGACAAATTTCCATAAGAAGTGATAAAAAAAGTGCTTGCATATCATATTGCTCTATGATATACTAAGGGAGCTGTTTATGGAAAAACATAAGTATAATAATTCTGATTTTATTATAGAGAGGTGAAAATCATGAGAGAAGGAATCCATCCAAATTATCATCAGGCAACAGTTACTTGCAACTGCGGTAACACATTCGTAACAGGATCTACAAAGCCTGAAATCCACGTTGAAGTTTGTTCTAAGTGCCATTCATTCTACACAGGACAGCAGAAGGCTGCAGCAGCTCGTGGACGTATTGATAAGTTCAATAAGAAGTACGGCGTAGAAAGCAAATAAGTAACGTAAAAGAGGGTTGAGGTAAATTTTTATCTCAACCTATTTTTATACGTTGTATACGCCATAAAATAGGGGGAGAAAAACTGGAAAGTCCATAAACGGAAGACTTTTCAGTTGGCGAATTTATGTAGATATATTCGCAGAATTATGGAAAGGGTACGGTAGTGAAAATGTCAAAAAAGAAACAAACCAGATATTCCGGTATTGGCGGGCAGGCAGTTCTTGAAGGCGTTATGATGAAGAACAAGGACAAGTATGCCGTAGCAGTCAGAAAGCCAGACGGGGAAATTGATGTTACAGTGGAAGAATACAAGGGCATCGGCGGAGATAACAAATTTGCGCAACTTCCTTTTATCCGCGGTGTATTTTCATTTATAGATTCCTTAGTGCTTGGCATGAAGGTAACGATGCATTCGGCATCCTTCTATGAAGAAGAGGAAGAACAGCCAAGTAAGACAGAACAAAGACTTTCCAAGATTTTAGGTGATAAGGCAGATGATATCATGATGGGATTTACCGTTGTGTTATCTGTGATTATAGCAGTTGCTTTATTCATGCTGTTGCCATTTTTTATCTCTGATTTCCTTGGAAAATATATTCGAAACGCAAGCATCATTGCGATGATTGAAGGTGTTGTCAGAATCCTTATTTTTGTTGGTTATATTTTAGCCATTTCCTTGATGAAGGATATTAAGCGGTTGTTTATGTATCATGGTGCAGAACATAAATGTATCAACTGTATTGAAAAGGGAAGACCGCTGACCGTAAAGGATGTTAAGAGATGCTCAAGACAGCATAAACGTTGTGGAACAAGCTTTTTACTATTTGTTGTGTTAGTCAGTGTGATTGTATTTTTCTTTATCAGAGTTGATAACATGGCATTAAAGCTTGTGCTTCGTCTGGCGCTTGTACCTGTTATTGCAGGAATTTCTTATGAATTGATTCGTCTTGCAGGAAGAAGCGATAATGCGATCATTAATCTTCTTTCCAAACCGGGTATGTGGATGCAGAAGTTAACGACAAAAGAGCCGGATGATGATATGATTGAAGTTGCAATCGCATCGGTTGAGGCTGTGTTTGACTGGAAAGCATATTTAAAGGAAACCTTTGGCTATGAAGTGGATGATTCATGGGTAAATGATTCTAAGGAAGAAGCTTAGGAAGTATTTGAGTGAAAGGATGTAAGCTATGACATACAGACAGTTGTATGAATATGGCGTAAAGATGCTGGAAGAAGCCGGAATCGAAGAAGCAAAGCTTGATGCAAGGCTTTTACTGGAATATATCTGTCATACCGACAGAAATGCATTGCTGGTTCATGGAGACAGTGAGCGTAACGCAATGGAAGAGCAATTCTACCGCATGTGTATTGAAAAGCGTGCGACCAGAATTCCATTACAGCATATAACAGGTGAACAGGAATTCATGGGACTTACCTTTCGGGTAAATGAGCATACGTTGATTCCAAGGCAGGACACAGAGATTCTTGTCGAGGAAGGCATGCGCCATATGTTTGATGGAATGCGTATCCTTGATATGTGCACTGGTTCCGGTTGTATTTTACTTAGCCTTTTAAAATACAGTAATGAATGTGAAGGAACAGGCGTTGATATTTCCGAAGAAGCGCTTAAAGTGGCAAGAGAAAATGCCAAACGTTTGGGATTGGACGCAGAGTTTATTCAGGGAGACTTGTTTGAAAACGTACCTGAAAAGAAATATGATATGATGGTATCGAATCCACCATATATTGAAACGGCTATAATCGAAACGCTGATGCCGGAAGTGCGGGAGCATGAGCCAATGCAGGCACTTGACGGTATGGAGGATGGTCTCTTTTTCTATCGAAAGATTGTGGAAAAAGCAGGCGGTTTTCTTGAAAAAGGTGGATGGCTGCTCTTTGAAATAGGGTATAATCAAGGAGATGCAGTAAAAGAACTTATGACAGCGCAGGGCTTTCAGGGTGTGGAAGTAGTCAAAGACTATGCAGGACTTGACAGAGTTGTGCTGGGACAGTATATATAGTGAGATGGAGGAATAGAGATGTTTGACAAGTTAGAAGCTTTATTGGCTCGTTATGAAGAAATTATGAATGAATTACATGAGCCGACAGTAGCCGACAATCAGGCAAGATTCAGAGCCTTGATGAAGGAACAGAGTGATTTGACACCATTAGTAGAGGCATATACAGAATATAGAAAGTGCAAGGAAACCGTAGAGGATTCTCTTTCCATGTTAGAGTCTGAAAGCGATGATGATATGCGTGAAATGCTCAAGGAAGAACTTAACGAATCAAAGAAGCGTATCGAAGAACTGGAAACAGAGCTTAAGATTCTTCTGTTGCCAAAGGACCCTAACGATGACAAGAACGTAATCGTTGAAATCCGAGCAGGCGCAGGTGGAGACGAAGCAGCTTTATTTGCAGCAGAAATCTATCGTATGTATGTACATTATGCAGAAGGCAGACGTTGGAAGGTAGAAACCATGGAATGCGAAGAAATCGGTATCGGTGGTATGAAGAGCGTAACCTTCATGATTACCGGACAGGGCGCATATTCTGTTATGAAGTATGAGTCTGGTGTACACCGTGTACAGCGTGTACCAGAAACAGAATCCGGTGGACGTATCCATACATCAACCATCAGTGTTGCCGTAATGCCAGAAGTAGATGAAGATATCGACATCGTAATCGAGGACAAGGACATTCGAATCGACGTAATGCGTGCATCCGGTAATGGTGGACAGTGTGTAAACACAACGGACTCCGCAGTACGTTTAACACATTATCCAACAGGTATTGTTGTATATAGCCAGACAGAAAAGTCCCAGTTACAGAACAAGGCAAAAGCCTTCGCATTATTAAAGGCAAAGCTGTACGATATCGAACAGCAGCAGAGACATGATGCCGAAGCAGAGCTTCGCCGTAGCCAGATTGGTACTGGTGACCGTTCTGAAAAGATCAGAACTTACAACTTCCCACAGGGACGAGTAACAGATCATAGAATCAACCTGACAATTTATAAGTTGGATAAGGTTATGAATGGTGATATTCAGGAGATTCTGGACGCATGTATCGCAGCGGACCAGACAGCTAAGTTGGCGAAGATGAATGAGAACTAGGGGAGACTGAGCGAGAAATTGCTGAGTTGAGAAGTAAAAAAATGAGATGAAAAGGAAGCGCCTTACAATAGCTTTTAGTGGCTGATGTGAGGTGCTTTTTTGGTTAGTATAAAGGTGAGATTTTTGAGAATGTGACTGAAAAATTAGCAATAGAATTAGGAAACGGTATTGTAAATGTGACTTGATTTGTCATACAATAATTATATACTTTTAAAAGGAATGAAAGAATGGGGACATAAGATGCTACCTGTATATATGGAAATAAGTAAAGAAGCTAAGAGAATAATAAATAATAATATAGGGATTATTTTTAGGGTTTTGTTAGATATGTGTGAGGATTTATCCTATGAAGAACTCTTAAGTGATATATATCCCAAGTTTTTAATAAATGAAAATTTTAACAAGTGTAAACAGACAATACTAGAACTGTATGAAATGTGTTTAGATGAGTATAATCGAGATTATTTACTACCATTTTATGAATATTCACTGTTTCATACTATAAATTGGTGGTTGGAAGTTAATGATGTGGTTGAATTTGATGAAATACCAAAAGAATATTCAATTAGTTTGGATGGAATAGATTTATATACATATCTAAATGATGAACAGAATTATTTAGATTTTCTGTTTGAAGACTGGGATTTTGATGATGTACCAATGCTTTTCAATATATAAGGAAACACCAGTGTTATTAAGTGATTTTTTAAATACAGATTTGGAGGCTTATATTGATTTAATGCCTAGAGATATAAAAAATGAATATCTGAATCTGAAAAAAGAAAACGATAGTCAGAATAGGACTGGAAGTGATGAAGAATACATCATAAGAGGAATTTACAATATTTTGACGTTGGAAGCATTACGTCCCAACTTTTATGAAAAGCATTCAGAGGTAGATTTGAGTGATACTATTCGTAATGCATTATTTTTTTTGTTTAATAGTCGGGGAATAGTAATCGATAGAGAAGATAGGGCAGGATTTGCGTTGAAAGATGCAGGAGAATTAGATTTTTATATATGGAAAATAGACAATGGTATATATAGGAATATTTCTATTGGTGAGAATAAGAAATGGGGAAGATATAAGGAATCTATTTTGCAATTGATAGGTTATATGGATAATACTATAGATTTTGGATTTACCATTATATTTAATCAAAGTACGGATTTGAATATAGTTAGAGAACAAAGAATGAATGTATTAGAAAATTGGAATGTTGAAAATGAAGCTTTTAAGGTTATAGAACTTCGAGAAGTTGAAAAAATGAAAGATGTTTTAGTATCGCTCCATGAAAATTCAGAATTCAGAAATACATATTTTAGGATTTATCATTTTATTTTTAACGTGTATAAGCCAGAGCGAAAAATATGTGCTAAGAAGGCAAGAATAAAATAGTACACATTCATTTGTAAAACAATTGAAAAAAGTTAATGTAAATTTTCTATATATGATTTATGAGGAAGAAAAATTGATAAAAGAAAAATTGATTGAAAAATCAAAAGAAGCATTTATTATGGCTATTGAAATTTATAATAAGCCAACAATAAAATATCGGGTGGAGGGATTTAGTTTTTTTATATGCAATGCATGGGAACTGATGCTCAAAGCCCATATGATGAATAAGTATGGAGAAGAGAGTATCTATTATAAAGATAATCCTAACAGAACTATAACGTTGGAAAATTGTATTCAAAAGATTTTTACTAACGAAAAGTCACCATTAAGAAGAAATTTATCTAAAATAATAGAGTTAAGAAATACAAGCACGCATTTTATTACAGAAGAATATGAAATGGTTTATATTCCTTTATTTCAGGCATGCGTATTGAATTTTGTTGAAAAAATGCAAGAATTTCACGATGTGGATATGACAGAAGTAATACCGCAAAATTTTTTAACATTAGCAGTGAGTATGAAAGCTTTGGATGAAGCAACTATCCGTACTAAATACCCCGAAGAAATTGCTCGAAAGATAATTGACACAAATAATGAGCTTGAACCAATGATTGTAGAAAATAATCAGTCTTTTGCAATTAAAATTGAGCATTTACATTATATTACGAAGGATAAAAGTAAGGCGACTTCTTTTGTTCATATTGATAAGGATGCCGAAGCTGGTGTAAAGATTATAAAAGAATTGAAAGACCCAAATAACACACATAAATATACAATGAAGACTGCAATAAAAGAAATTAATCGAAGGTTGCAGAATGATGGAATTGATTTTGAAATGAACCAATACATTTTTGATTTGTTTAATAAGGTGTATGGAATCAAGGAAAATGAAAAATATTGTTATGTGCATAGACAATATGCTCAACCATCATATGCATATTCTATGCAGACAATAGAGTTGATTTATGAAGAGATACAGAAAGATTCAAAGAATATTGTAGAAAATTTGAAAAAACAAAAAAAATAAGCTGACCCCAGGGGCAAAGGAATTCTTGGTTTAAACCTACTCCCATTCGGGAACCCAGCCTTAATCCTTCACGAGTTAGCTTATTTATAGTATAGCATATGCAGTTGAAAAGTCAATTATTCTACAAAAAAAGACAGCGTAAGTTTACCTTCGGAATTAATAGGATAGAGTAACCCTGAGACAAGCT
>CAYUKO010000168.1:0-7486 GCA_964445375.1 uncultured Roseburia sp. | reverse complement strand
TTCATCTGAGCCTTTTTCTTTTGCTCAGTTTTTTCATATCTTATTTGACACTACCCCTACTTCTTAGAAGCAATCGCTTTTGCTTTCTTGAACTGCTCCACCATCTTCCTTCTACGAATCAGCAGATACAAAACATATGCTGCCAGATATACCAGAAATGCTGTCCACTCTGACAATAACAAACTGCTTACAATAAAAACCAATGTCAATATGATTTCGAGTATATTATCAACACCTACATGAATATGAACATATTTCTTCATAATCCATTCTGCATAAACACTCTTAAATACCATAAGTATTACAATGGAAACAACTGCCAGATCAAGGCTTTCGCACACAAGCACAGCAAACGCAGAAAGCACCAGACTTAAAATAACCGTTACCACATTGACAAGCAAAATGTCATTTTCCTTACGATATGCCTTAAAATAAGTATTAATCAACGCATATGACCTTGTTTCATACACACAGATTGGCAATAGAACCGCCAGATATCTTAAGCTTTCTGCGTACTGCGGAAGCCACGCTGACAAGATCAGCTTCATCGGTGCATAGAACAATAACACGAAAAGCACAGGAACGGTCAGAACCATTCTCATTGTCTCATATAACTGGTCAAGCTTCTCTTTCTCCATGTTCTTTAACACAGGGAACAACACGATACTAACAGCACCAATACAGGTAATCACCATATTGGATAAGCTTAACGTCAAGGACACCTTACCAAAGACAACCGTGCCCCATTTCAGCTCTATCATAAAACGGACAATACCAATGACAAGCTGGCTTGCTAAGGTTGCAAGTAACAGTTTAAAACCGATTCCGACAAGCTCCTTGGACTCCTGAAAGCTGTCCTTATTCCATGCAAATCTTACAAACACTTTCTCCTTACAAAGAACCATGGCATAAATCATGGACACGATTCTTGCAAGAATCTCAGAAGCAATCAGGAATCTATAATCACGATACCCGAGTAACAGTGTAATCATCAAAAATACGAAAAATAATACTCTTTCCGATGTCATGACTCTGGCAAACTCTTTGATACGGTTCGTTGCCTGAAGCACACACTGGAGAAGATATCTCAAAATATCAAATACGGAAGAAATCAGTGCCAGACAAAGAATAAAGCTCTTTTCCTTATCCGGTACAACCTGCTGGAAGATAAGACCACACACAATGCTGAACAGCACTTCGTATATAGCAAGTGTCCAGAACTGGGATGCCATTACCTTTCCATCCAGTTCCTTGTATTTTTTCCCTCCATATTTTAGATAAGTTCCTTCACAAAATCCCAATGATGAATAGGCTGTATAAGTTACATAGAACAAATATAACTGCCAGAAGCTGTACTCCTCTACTCCTAAGAGCTTTGGAAGCAGCAAGGTCAATATAATCGATATCATCAATCGAATGACATTTGCTGAAACAGCATGCATAAACCCTTTTATAAAATTTGAAAACTTTACATTCACTTAACTTACCCTCTTTGTAAATGTTATCGTGTGAACACACTTTGATATGGCAACGCATCATACCAGCCGTTATGATAAACATCATATACAAACTTGACCATAAATACCGCTACCACAAGCATATACAACACAATACGTCTATTTCTCTTATGCTCTCTGACCATCAGTCTTGGCATCAATAAAGATGTTACGATGGAAAATCCTGTCGTAATACGCACCATCTGAGGCACCACCGCGGAAAAGAGCACACTTACTCCCGCAAAATAATAGGTATACATCATGATATTAAAATCATAATCCTGTATCTCATCCCTTGTCTTTCCCTTCTCTAATGCATACTTTTCTCCATAGCAATAGTAAAAGAATAAAATGACATTAAAGAATACCGTAAACAAAAATCCCAGTAAATAAAAATCATTGGTATTATACACCGAATCAAAATACCAGCCATATTTTGTCTTGGTTAAAACAAAGACAATTACCTTCTTCATAACAGGCAGACAAACCACCGTCGCACAAAATATGCCAATCAGCAAACGCACATTCACCTTTTTACCATATAGAAAATACAATGGGAAATAAATAATCGCACTGGTATGTATCATCAATGCAATAATCATAGCAAGATAGTATCTCTTCCAATCCCTGCTCTTCATATATTTCATGGCATAGAGAAAGATTGCCATGGCAATCGCCTGACGAATCTGGTTCTGTGAATTGAAATAGTCTCCACTGATCATGAAAATCAGAATACTAAAGGCAGGATTCACACTTTGCTCCATGATGGCACGATAGGTAAAATACCCGATTATAACCGCGCATACTGCAAAAAGCAGCCACGAATCCTTCGTAAAGAGGTAGATAATACGGCTCAACAGATTGAATAATGGTTCGCTGAACTTATCCTTCCCTTCCGATATCCAATGAAAATAATCATCATAAATCGACCAGTCTGTTCCCACCTCAAATCGAAGCACTGACACCAGCGTCGTTGGCAAAAAAGCCAGCACACAAAGTATTTTGTATGTATTATTTAAAGATTTTATATTTTTTACATTGTTTGCATAGGCTGCACATATCATCGAAAATGCCACTGCAATTACATAAATGATCATCTTTTACCTCTGTCCTACTGCATTCTTATAAAACCTGTCAATCTTTTCTGCTTCCTTTTGAATGTTATAACCATGCTCTTCAATCAAGAGCTTTGCCTGTTGTCTCTCTTCCAGTCTTTCTGCACTTTCCTTACCCTGTTCATACTTGCAGACTGCCTGTGCCCACTTAGCAGGATTCTGTGTTAAAGCCAACACATCATACGCATGAGACAGCTTGATTTCTTCCGTAACAGTATCAGATGTTACGACGGGAAGACCACTACACTGTGCTTCCACAAGTGATACGGCAAGTCCTTCATACAAAGAAGGTAATAGAAATACATCCATTGCCGGATAATATCTGTCCATATTGGTTACAGAACCCATGAATACAACATGCTCCTGTAAAGAAAGGCGCTGCACCTTTTCACGGATTTCTTCTTCCAATGGTCCTTCTCCAAACAGGAAAAGTTTCGCATTGTCTTTCACCTTCACGATTTCACTCATGATATCCAGTAAAAAGGTGTGATTCTTCTGTTCGGTAAATCTTCCAACATGACCGATACAAAAGGAATCCTGTGCCTTAAGTTCTTCCCGTACTTCTCTTCTTGTCTGTCCACAAAATCCGTACTTTTGAATATCAATGGCATTGTGCATCATAACAACCTGTCCGTTTTCAAAAGCCTTCTTACCATACAGATAGATTCCGGCTTCGTTACCGCAGGCAAAACAGTCCGATGCCGTCAACTTCGTCAGCCATTTGAATACACCATAAACATATTTCTTGATTCCGGTAATGTTCTGTGCTAAATGAGAATGTGCGATACATACTTTCACGCCGCACATTCTTGCAAGTATGGCTGTAATAAAGCATACCAGCGTCATGTGGGAATGAATAATCTGAATGTCATTCTCCTTCAAAATATTCAATACCTGACGGCAGCTTTTGATAAAGTTATCTTTCTTCTTACACACCTCATATACATGAAATCCTAATGCTTCAAATCTTGCCTTTACCTGCTCATTTGGCGTATCGTAAGAGATATAATATAACTCATAATCTTCTCTTGGCATGTGGGAGAAATAATTGTAAACAACCGCTTCCACACCACCCGTTGTGAGTCCTCCGGCTACATGTGCTATCTTGATTTTCACATTGTTTTCCCCCAGTTCTTCATATTCTTGCATGCAAGGAAAAAGCCAAAACCAAGATAGGTCATAAGCAATGCTGCCTTGGTTCCCATACCTGTTTCCTTATCGCGAAGCACTGCTGTTCTTCTTGCCTTGATGTTATCTTCAATTCTGCTTCGATATTCCTGATATTCTTCCTTTACCGGAATCTGCATATACATGTGGAAATCGGCACGAACCGTTCTGGAACGGGCTGCATTCATGAGTTCCGGATAATTTTCCTCTATATACTTCTCATTCTGCTCAGAAAAATCAATCAGGCTCATTTTATTCACGTTAAACTGAGCTTTACTGATAGAAGCATTTCTCTGTAAATAATAATAGCCCTGATAATTGGAAAAGACAACCTTCTTAGCCAGTCCAAACACTTGATACATGATTGCAATATCTTCATAAATCTTCTGTTCTGGGAAACGGATTGTCTGAAACAGCTCACGTTTAAAGAGCTTTCCCCATGCGCAGGAGTCACAGCCTCTCTGGTAAAGCATTTTCTCCATTGCCTGTACCTGATTCATGCTTTCAACCGTAGCATTCTCTACTCCCTGCCAGCTTGTCCCTTCAGAAGCAGCCTGTTCCTTCTCCCATACTTCCTGCCAGAAGCAGACTGCTATGTCACTGTTCTCTTTTTCTATGTAGGACATCAGTGTTTCTATCATTCTGGTATCAATATAATCATCACTGTCAACAAAGGTAATGTATTCACCTGTTGCAATATCCAGCGCAGCATTTCTTGCAGAAGACAACCCACCATTACGTTTATGAATGACTTTCACTCGCGCGTCTTTTTCCTGATAGCTGTCACAGATTGCAGGACAGTTATCCTTGGAACCATCATCTACCAGAATGATTTCCAAGTTCTTATAGCTTTGCTGCAAAATACTTTGTATACATTTTTCCAAATATGATTCTACTTGATATACTGGTACAATTACACTGATTGTTTTACCCATTTTGCATTACCTATTCTTTCATTTCCATTGTATATTTCTGCATATCTCTGGCACATAACATCAATATTGTAAACATTCACAACATCATTATGAGCTCTTTGCGCAATCGCTTCGATGTCATACTTTCCATCCTTAAGATCCTGAATGATTTGTATGTAATCCTCTTTCGTTTCAGCGATAAAACCATTAATTCCATGAATGATAACATCTCTGTTTCCTACTACATTGGATACAATACAGATTTTCTTTAAGTACATAGCTTCTAATAAAGAGATTGGAAGCCCTTCCCAAAGAGATGGCAGAATAAAGATATCCAGCTGATTTAATAATTCAACCGCCAAATCATGCTCTTTCCAGCCTGAAATGCGGATATTTCCTTCCTGTAAGTCTTCTGCCAGTTCACCGGAACCAATCCATAAGAACTTGTCCTCATAAAAATGCTCTGCAATTCGATTGAACATCATTGGATTCTTCTGATAACAGATTCTTCCTAATGTTCCAATCCTGCATTTCTCTTCTGTATTGATACAAAGCGCTTTCATTTCCAGCTCTTTTAATGGCTCCAGCTCAATTCCGTTATTTACATAACCTGCATTGGCAGTCAAATCAAGTGCCTCTTCGTACTCACCCTTAGACACTCCGATGACTACACCACCCTTTAAGGCTCCGATACGCTCAATTTCTTTGTACATTTTTCTCACAAAAGGTGAGTCATCTTCTTTTAAGAAGGAAAAGCCATGCGGCGTATAAGCTACGTTATGTTTTTTACAATTGATTACCATTCTTCCAAGAAAACCTGCTTTTGATGAATGTAAATGGATGAAATCCGGTTTTATCATGCTGCAGATTTTTCCTATTTCCATTGCACCCTTTAAATCCTGTGTCAGACTGATTTCGCGCTTTACCTGCTGCATTTCTATCAGCTCTATTCTAGGATCCAGAAGCTCCATAAAATTCAACGGAGTCTGTGGTCTGACTGTATATGCAATCGTAACATCAAATTCTTCACATGTCTTATTTGCCAGTGCAACCAGATAGGTGAACACGCCTCCGCCAAATGCTTCCACGATATGCAGAACCTTTTTTTTCATTGTCTATACTCCCTCCACGTGTTATACTGATACTTAAAACGAACTTTCCAAGAGGTGTAATAAATCATGCGTAAACGTGTTGTCCTATGTATCATTGCTATATTCATTCTATTTCTATTGATTGGTTTCGACCCCCGTTTAGAGGTCACCAACTATACTTATAAAAGTGCTGAAATCCCTTCTGACTTCGATGGGTTTAAAATATGTCAGATTTCCGATCTTCATTGTAAGAATTTTGGAAAAGACAATCAGACTCTTATTGCCGCTATCCAGGAAATGAATCCTGATATTGTTGTTTTAACAGGTGATATCGTAGATGAAGACCATGATGATTTATCCAGTGTGGAAAATCTCTTCATTGGACTTCAAAAATTACAGATTCCAACCTATTTTGTAACAGGAAATCATGAATTAAATGAAAATGCTGCTGTTCAGTACGCTCAGCTCCTTGACCTGATGGAAACCTATCAGATAAAAGACCTGGATGAGCGCTCCGAAACCATTTTCATAGGTTCTTCTTCCATCCACATTACGGGTGGTAAATGGTATTCCCGTTATATTACTAATTTCCTTGAGCCTGTTAAACCCAATGGTTTTCATATTCTTCTCTACCATGGAGCTGATTTTTTTGACTTAATCAGCGATTATAACTACGACCTTGTTTTATCAGGTCATATTCATGGCGGAGTTATCCGCATTCCTTTCCTCGGAACAGGCATACTTGGAAACACTGGTGACTTCTTTCCAAAATACACACACGGTATCTATCAAAACGAAGAGAAGAACTGCACTATGATTGTAAGCCGTGGCTTAGGTGATGCTGCCATTCCCCGTTTCTACAATCGTCCGGAACTGGTATGTATTACTTTGCGTTCTGATTCGCTGCCACCTGCTTCTCCTGTTCAGGAATAACACCAATAATATCAAGCTGGCTATAAAGACTTCCCTGTTGAAGGGAAGTTATTTTATTGGAGAAAATCTCACACAATACAATAACCATACATCCTAAAATGATTCCCAATACGGTAAATAATGCAATATAAATCAACTGCTGTTTTAATGCATTGTAGGTCACTTCACAGGAGTATGCTTCATCCAGAACCTGTACACTATCGGAATTGGTAATGCTTGATACCTCCATGACATAAGCATTTGCCACTGCATTGGCAACACGAATCGCATCTTCCTTGCTTGTTGCGTATGCATGAATCTGGATAATCGAAGAATCATCGGTCACATATCCTAAGGAATTGGCTTCCGGTTCTTCCACTTCGATCATGTCATAGATTGTGAACTTATCTAAGGAATCATCTCCTAATAACAAGGCTGCTCTTTCTGCAACTCTAAGACTCTTTACAATATCCGAATATGTTTTGATTGCCTGAATACCATTTGCCGAATCGGTATAGGAACCATAGGTAATACTGTATACGCTTGACTTTGCATCATATACGTTTTCTGTATCCAGATAGAATACCGCAACCAGTATTCCTATTACAAAAAAGGAAACCATGGAAACAATAATCCAGTGAACATGCGTCCATAATGCTTTCAGGCATCTGCTAAAATCTATTTCAATTATTCTGCTGAAATCCATTTATCTTCTTCCTTTCTTCTGCTTTCTGATGCTGCATTTCAATGCAATAATCACTATGATAAGCACCAATGCAACTCCAAGGCTG
>CAYUKO010000167.1:0-7581 GCA_964445375.1 uncultured Roseburia sp. | reverse complement strand
TATGCTAAGGTTGAAGTTGTTCGTGACGAAGACGGTATCATCGTTGACTTCAAGACAACAGGCGACTTCCCTAAGTATGGTAACGACGATGACCGTGTAGACTTAATCGCTCAGGAAATCGTTCATAAGTTCATGACAGCTATCAGAAGAAACCATACTTACAGAAATGGTATCCCTACAACATCTATCCTTACTATTACATCTAATGTAACATATGGTAAGGCAACAGGTAACACACCTGACGGACGTAAGAAGGGACAGCCATTCGCTCCAGGTGCTAACCCAATGCACGGACGTGATACTCATGGTGCTGTAGCTTCCTTATCTTCAGTATCTAAGCTTCCATTCAAGGATGCTCAGGATGGTATTTCTAATACATTTACTATCATCCCAGGTGCACTTGGTAAAGAAGCTAAGGTATTCTCTGGTGATATCGAGGTAGATTTAAATAAATAATCATTTTGGAAGGAAAGGTGTTACTTATGGATGAGAAATCAATGATTGATGATCTTGTTGCACAGCTTGACGCCGGCTTTTCAAAACCAAACGCCGTAGGTCATGTAAACGTCGAAGTCGTAGATGACGTTCTTACAAAAGAAGTGCAGACCCTTGGTTGCACTGACTGTTCCAGAACTCCCCTTGCATGCAGTGTTCCTACACTGCATCAGGGATTAGAAGATTATGAATAAAGCATGAAAAGTTATTCTAAAGTGTCTTTCAGACACTAAGAACAACTAAGTTTCATGCAAGAGAATCATGCTAAACATGATTCTCTGTATGTTTATTTTTATAGGAGGATTTAAAAATGGCTGATACAACTCAGGTAAACAATTTAGTAGCATTATTAGATGGTTATGCTGTAAAGGGTGGTCATCATCTTAACGTTAACGTATTAAACAGAGATACTCTTTTAGATGCTCAGCAGCATCCAGAGAACTATCCTCAGTTAACAATCCGTGTATCTGGATACGCTGTTAACTTCATCAAGTTAACTCCAGAACAGCAGGCAGATGTTATCTCTCGTACATTCCACGAGGCAATCTAATTATTGATATAAGCGCGTATAGTAACTCTCTGAGAGTAATCTCAGGGAGTTATTTTTTTCCAACATTTAATACTCCCCATTCCTGCAAATATGGGGTATAATAGTATTCAGTAAATGAGAAAGGATTTGGATTTATCATGAAAGGAAGAATACACTCTTTAGAATCATTTGGTACAGTAGATGGACCAGGTGTACGTTACGTTGTTTTTGTACAGGGTTGTCCTATGAGATGTGCATACTGCCATAACCCGGACACTTGGGAAATGAATGCAGGGACAGAAATGGAACCCGCTGAAATCGTTGAGAATTACGAGAGAAATAAGCCATTTTATCGTGATGGCGGAATCACGGTAACAGGTGGCGAACCTCTGATGCAGATAGATTTTCTTTTAGAACTTTTTACCTTAGCAAAGAAGAAAGGCATTCATACCTGTCTTGATACCTCTGGTATTGCTTACCGTCCAGATGGCAATCCAGAATGGCTTGCAAAGATGGACCAGCTTTGTGCCGTTACAGACCTTGTTATGCTTGATATTAAGCATATTGACCCTGAAAAGCACAAAGAACTTGTAAAGCAGCCTAATGACGGTATTCTTGCCTTTGCAGAGTATCTTGATAAAATGCACGTAGATGTATGGATTCGTCACGTTGTCGTTCCTGGCATTACCGATGACCCGGTATATCTTCATAAACTTGGCTACTTTATTGGTGGATTAAGCAATTTAAAGGCATTAGATGTTCTTCCTTATCATACAATGGGAAAGAGTAAATATGAAAAGCTTGGTATGGACTATGTTCTGAAAGACGTTCCAAATATGGATAAGAATAAGGTTCCAGAGCTAAAACAGTATATTTTAGACGGTATCAAAGAACGCCGCGGTATGGCAGAATAGTATTTTATAAGTTAGTTATAACTACTTTGTATAATATTGAATACTTTCTAAATTATCAGGTTTCATGCTTGTAATTCCACTGCTTTTATATTAAAATATTTGTATCTTGATAATGATTTGTCAATAGATAAATTGTTTCAATGGCTGTGTAAACTAGCCTGAAAAGGCTAAAAGTTATTTATGATATAAGGAGGATTTTCTATTATGGCATACCAGATTTCTGATGCATGTGTTTGCTGTGGAGCTTGTGAAGCTCAGTGTCCAGTTGGCGCTATTAGCATGGGTGATGGCAAGTTCGAAATCGACGCTGATAAGTGTATCGATTGTGGTTCTTGTGCAGGCGCTTGCCCAACAGGTTCTATCGAACAGGCATAATATTTGCGAACATAAACCCCTTCAGTTTTTCTGAAGGGGTTTTTCTTATGCCTTTGATTTTGACAATACACGAAATAGAATAGGCTCCTTGTTTTTACTCTTTTCTGCCTTCTCACGGCGTTCATGCAGCAAAGCATCAATTCTCTTATAATGTTCCTCCTCTGCCGCTCTACGCGCCTTCTCACGCTCCTCCTCACGTACCTGTCTGGCAGCTTCCCTCTCTTCCTCATGTTCCTCTAACAGACGAAACTGGTAATCCATCTCCTTGCAGATATTTTCTTTCATCTGGCTTGATAACTCGTCCACCAGCGCTTGATTATTACTTCTTACCGCATCTGCAATCATCTTCTGAAGCAAATACTGCATTCTTGCAAGCTTTTCCTGCTGCTCCTGTTCACTTTTCAATTCATCCTTTCTTCGAATTGCAATTTCACTTTTATTATCATTTTTCCGTTCTGTCTGAGCATAATGATCATGCTTGTCTAAACTTTTCATTTCCTTGATCTGAATCACTTTCATCTCTCCATTTTTGTTGATTTTGGTTAATTGTTTCTGTGCAAAAGGATTATCCTGTTTCATAAGTTCTTGTCCATCCTTATCTTCCTGTAATTGATTCAATACCAGCCTGACTGCTTTTAGCTGCAGTCCTTGATCCTTCAGATTTTTAATCCTGATAAACCTTGTGATATCCTCCTTGGTATACACTCTATGCCCCTGGCGATTTCTTGTAATCGGTATCTCTAATTCTTCTTCCCAGTATCTTAATACATGCGACTCTACATGTACTTCTTTTGCAACTTCATTAATCAAATATGTTTCTTTTACCACGTTTATTCTCCTTTCCTGTTCTTCTATGTACCATCTCACTCAATCTGCTATACGTAAAAAAGAGAACATAAATTTCCTTATGTTCTCTTTTGTATATCATCATTATTAATTTGTTATTCCATATTTTAACATACTTTTTTATTGTAGTAAAGGAATAATTTTACTCTTTTGTTGCACCAGCAGTTACACCGTAAATCAAGTATTTTTGTAAGCACATATATAATATGGTAATTGGTACCGCTACAAGAATAGCTCCTGATGCAAATAAAGTATAACTATTATTGGTATCTCCACTAATTAGTTCATATAATCCAACTGCCAACGTTTTCTTCTTATCGGAACTAATAAGAAGTCTTGGTAAGACATAATCCATCCAAGGAGACATGAATGTATTAACTGCCAAAAATGTAATCATTGGCATAGACAATGGAATAATAATTTTCACAAATATTTGAAGTCTACTTGCACCATCTATCATGGCAGCTTCATCCAAAGATTTGGATACTCCATCCAAAGATCCCTTCATCAGCCAGGTGTTGTATGGAATCTGCCCCGCGATATATGTTAATGCTAATGCATATATATTATCCAGCATTCCGAAATTTTGATATAATACATAAATTGCAGTCATTGCCATAAAAGATGGAAACATTTGAATTACCATAATCGCCATAAGTCCAGCTTTCTTTCCTTTAAACCGGAAACGGGAAAAAACATATGCCGATAATGTTGATATGATAGTAGAACACACCATATTTACAGTGGCAACCTTTAATGTGTTCCCATACCATAACTTAAAATTCGTATCTTTAAATAATTTTACATAATTTTGGATGGTTGGATTTTCTGGAATCATTTTCGCATTTGCCAAAGATGATGAATTTCCAAAAGAAGAACCAACAATCCAAAGAACTGGTATCAGTACAATAATTGCCACAATAACCAACTCTAAATAAGTAAAAAACATTTTAATGTGTTTTCTCATACTTCCTCCTTTAAAATTCTTCTTTAAATGCCTTGGTTCTTCTCAAATTCCAGATAGATATACTTCCAATTACAATAAAAATCAAAATCGAGAACACCGATGCCATATTATATAACTGATTATCCAGTGTTAATTTGTATATCCATGTAATTAAAATATCTGTTGAACCTGCAAACTGATAATTTGTATTCGTAGGCCCTCCATCTGTAAGGAAATATATTGTACCAAAATTATTAAAGTTACTTGCAAAGCTCATGATAATCAATGGCGATGCAGCATTTAATACTAACGGTAATGTAATACGCCTAAACTCATCCTTTGGCGATGCTCCATCCAGTTTGGCAGCTTCATACAATTCTTGAGGAATCCCCGTCATGATACCAGTCATCAATGCCATAAAATACGGAAATCCCATCCATAAATTGACCAATATCAAAGTAACTCGCGCCAGATTTGGTCTTGTTGGATCGGTAAACCAGGACACTCTTTGTGTTGTTATTCCAAGATCTATCAGCAATTGACTAATGGGTCCAAACTGCCCGTTAAACATGGTTCTAAATACCAATAACGAAATCATTCCCGGAATTGCCCATGGAAGAATATAAATTCCTCTCCATATCTTACGAAACTTTATCTTCTCATTATTCAGAATTACCGCTTGAAATAAACCTGCTGCAAAACAGGTAAATGTAGAAGCAAATGCCCACACTACCGTCCATCCAAGCACTCCCATAAAGGTTTCACTCCACACAGGAATATTTACAAGATTTAAAAAGTTCTTCATACCTACCCAAGATACCAGCTTAGTAGGAGGCATATTTGATTTCGTATAATTTGTAAATGCCGTCAATGCAGAAAAGATAATAGGCATAATCGATAAAAACATTAGTAACAGGATTGCCGGCAGTAATACTACATAATGGAAACACTTTGACCAGATTTCCTTAATATAATCTAATGCTGTTCCTCGAATACCCGTTTGATTGAATTGCAGACGCCCTTTATATGCATCTTTTACATTCCATAGATAAATTACTATATATATCAAAAAAACTAATACAGCAATAATACCTCGAATCATTAAAATGATAGAATGATCGCCTTCTGTTACTCCTGCCAGCGTTAATGTCCTTGGCTTTGTTCCTAAAGTAATCAATCCCCATATGCCCTTTATAAAAAAACCACCATTTTCCCTGATGCTATAGCTCCCCACAAAATACTTTCCTGTACAAATCTCTATACAAACCATGGATAGCTGCAGTAAAAAGAAAAATAGTGCTTTGATATATTCTTTATTCCATAATTGACCGCTTCCCCAAATAAGGGCAGAAGCCGCAGCCGGACAAACCGGCTGCATTTTCTTAACGGATTTTTTTTGCTTTTCCGTATTCATTACTATACCCTACTCCTTTCAAGATACAAAGCAAATCGCATCTTCAAAAGTATCTTACATTATTGTCCACTGGCTCTTAACGCATCAAAATCTTCCTGAGCCTTCTTAGCAGCTTCTTCTGGTGTTATTGTTTTATCCCATACACCACGATACATTCCTTCTGCTGCTGTCCAGAAATAGCTAACTTCCGGAATGGAAGGCATTGCATTAGAAAACTGTGCCTGCTCCATAAATGCCTGAACTTTAGCATCTTCATTTAATCCTTCAATCGTAGAACCATCCTTTAATGCAGGTAATTTACCAAGTGTCTTATAAGCAAATGCTTCAATCTCATCAGATCCAATATACATTGCAAGTGCACGTGCTGCTGCTGGATATTTGGAATAAGAAGAAACACAAACCACCTGTACACCTGAGAATGTATATGGCTGATGTCCATCAAACATAGGAAGCTTTGATACACCAAACTCAAAACCATTTTCTTCTGCGCCCTTGCTAACTTCCTCTAATGCCCAAGGGCCACAAATCAAGTATGGAGTTTCTCCTTTTGCAAATTCAACGACGGTTGTATCCCAGTTAGCATCTCCCTGATTTACATCCCAATAAGGACGGAACTTTTCAAAATATTTCAATCCATCAACAACAGCCTGCGTATCAAAATTTGCGGAATCCGGGTCTGTTCCATCAGGTCCAAACAGTTCGTATCCAAAAGACGTTACAAACATATGATTTGTATAGGAGTTTCCTGCTTCCCAACGAATTGTCCAATGATTTGCTACCGGATCATTATATTTCTCTGCAAAATCCATAATATCATTCATCTCTTTAGCAGGTTCTGCGGAATCCACCATTCCATCTGCTGCAAGCTGCTCTAATAAGGTCTTATTATATATTAACGCTACTGACTCTGTAAGATATGGAACACCAAATAAATTTCCATCATAATCAATTGTTTCTACTGCTGACTCAAGGAATCTTTCTCTTATGATTGCATCATAGTTACCCATCATACCGATAACCGTACTATTCATCGCATCACCGACGGCATCATGTGGAATAATAAATACATCAGCTCCTGTTCCTGATTCACCTTCTAGCATCAGCTTACCAACGGATTCTGTAGATGACACTACTTCCGTTTCCACTACAGCACCTGGATATTTTGCCTCAAATCCTTCTTTTACCGCTGCTGCAAGCTGTTCATTATCTACCCAAAGCTTCAGACTTACAGAACCATTTAAAACCTCTTCCTCTAATTCATATATCTGCTGCTCTTCGTTCCATACAAGACCACCTTCTTCTGTTGATGCCTCTACTTCACTGCCGGCAGCATCCGCAGTCGTTGTTTCCTGCTTCTGTGCTCCCTCATCTGTAACACCACCTGTCTGAGCTTCGCTGCCGCATCCTGCGAGCATACCAGCACTCATACAAGTTGTTAAAAATAATGCTAACATTCTTTTCTTCATCGTTTTTTCCTCCCCGACTTATTATTTTTTGCTACCCATTTCTATTCCTCACACTCTCTAATTTGCCCCTTTTTATAAACAAAAAAGGCGAAGAACAGAATCCCAAAATTGTAAACAAAATATACAAAGGAAACATTTATAAACATTCCTGCCAACATTGATATCATTGCCGGCAGTGTTGCTGCATAGCTTAAAAAAGCAAATATCTCCTTAAAAGACAGGGTGCAAGCCGCTGTAATATTCATTGCAAGTGCCATCACGGAAAGCCCTAAAAGGAAAATAACATTCAATAAAATTAAAGAAACGTACATCATTCCAATCAGATTGCTTTCCAGTGAATTATCAATCAGGGATTTCTTTTGCAACTCCAAAATAATTGGACTTGAAAGCATCATGCCTGTAAAAATCGTCTGAAGAAATACTTTGCTAAATTTTGATTTTCTAGCATCGTAAATTCCTCTTATTGAAAATCTTTTCCATGCAAATGAAAAAATCGCCTGCTCCATAATTTCACCCCATTTTTTCGTAATATTTCGTTACAGGTAAATTATAGCACAAACGATTTTTTCAAAAATAGAAATAAGTATACATAATAT
>CAYUKO010000166.1:0-7618 GCA_964445375.1 uncultured Roseburia sp. | reverse complement strand
CTAAACGGAAATCCGGATATCATTTTCAACTAACGGGGTTCTGAACAGATACAAAGATTTTAAAATTTCAGACTCTTCATAAGCCTAAAAGTTTCGCATGCTTATTCGTAGATAAACTCTTGAATCTGTCCATTTTCCGGATGCTCGATATCTAATACATATTGCATTAGTGTTCCATGACACACAACAATAACAGAGTCATATTCTACATATTTTTTCAAAACATCCATAACCCGCTTTTTCATCTGTTCTGCTGTTTCCCATTTACAGTTTTCTCCGTTAGGATGATGTCCTGCATTTTCATTCAAACACTGATATGCACGTGAAGCTTCCTCATCAGATAAAAATTCATATGTAACTCCATCTGCTAACCATTCGTGCAAATCGGTTTCTACTTTCATATCAATATTTAACTCTTTCGATAAAATAGCTGCACTGTGCATTGTTCTCCCAAATGGCGATGTAATAATTAATTCGGCATCCTTTAACTTCTCATTTTTTGAACATTCTACTATTTGCTGAATTCCTTTTTCGGACAAAGTCATCATATTATAGGAAAACCCTTTGTAAAACTTTTTTCCTGCCATGGAATTATCCATCTGTCCGTGTCTTATAAAATAAAATCTGGTCATGTACGCCTCCGCCAACTTCGAATATTATATATCTATAATATCAATCTCCTACTTCTTTTACCCATTTTAGTTCTGTTGCTGGTACTACAATATAATTTTCAGCACCCTCACCTACACGCAAATATACATTGCGTATTCCAGCCTGAATAATTGTTCTTGCACATAACGGACAGGGCTTTGCTTCATGAATTGAGTTATCACTAGGGTTCACTCCAACCAAGTAAAGATCTGCACCTATTGTTTGTTGACGCGAACAATTTAACAAGGCATTTTCTTCCGCATGAATAGCCCTACATATTCCATACCCTTCACCCTGATGCATATTTTTTCCTATTCTAGGACAAGTCCCCAAATCACAACAATTCTCAAATCCTCTAGGAGCGCCATTATATCCTGTGGATATTACCACATCGTCTTTCACAATAACCGCACCGTATTTGCGTTTAATGCATGTGCTTCTATATGCAAATACTTCTGCACAATTCAAATACGTATCAATTTTTGAAACTCTTTTAGAAGATATCGGTCGAACCATATGACATCTTTCTGAAAACAAATAATCAAGAGATACATTCAGTTCTTTCGCTATAGATAACAATTTCTCTGTTTCAGGATAACCCACCCCTGATTCCCACTTCGAAATAGTCTGCCTTGATACTGACAAAATCTCAGCTAATTGCTCTTGCGTTGTATTCCTTTTATTACGTATCTCTTTTAGATTTTCAGCAAATCCCATAATACACCTCTTTCTGCTTAAATGTGTACTATTATTATACAAATATCCACTTTATAGTTCTAGCAACTTACCATTGCGTTTTCGCAACCTAGAGTGGAATTCATTACTAATATACAAAAACACCTTTTCGTACTTGTATTCATATTCTTTCTTCACTCAGCTCCAACTTCCCTGTTCACTGCTAACTGAAAGATTTATCATTTGTAATGATACACTATTTCCTTACCATGTTTTTCAGCATACTCTATTTCCTTTTTTGCCGATGCTCCAATATATCCATCAATATTTACAACATATATACCATCGCTCAGGTCTATTTTTCTGTAATGAGCCTCTGCAAATCTTGAAAGTTCTTCCTCCGTTGGAACATAATCTTTTTCACCGTAAACACACTGTAGTATATTATACCCTTTACATCTTTCAAGGTCATAAGCAATTTTTTGCATTTCCTTTTCAAATCGCATACTACCACAAATAGTATAAGTTTTCATCGAATCACCTCATTAAATTCATTTTCCTCTATAACTATATTATATCTTTTTTTCACATTCAACCGACTACCGATAAGTTGCTTAAAATCCCCCACAAGATGCAAAAAATACTACTTTCACAAATTAACATTTTAATTCGATCACAACCAAATCGATTGTAATCGAATAAACTATATGGGGGATAGCACAAGACTATCCCTCTCATTCTTCACAACTATTTACTCATGAAACTTCTGCTGTAATTTTATCAAATCCTCTGTCATTTTTCTCGCTGACAGGCTTTTCTGAATCCAGTCCACAATATGTGAAACGATATAGATTATAAAAATACCGATTCCTGTTACAATGATAACGCCTCTCTCTTCTGCCGGTATATCCTTTCCACCAAACACAGCAACGAGAACAAGCAGCTCCACCAGCGCAAGCTGTATCACCTTCCGAATCACAAATTCCACTACCGAAAGCTCTCTTTTGGAATACATAACCACCTCCGGAAGAATTCCGCAAGCCGCATAAATCAGAGGAAAAGCATACGCTGTATATCCAAAGCTTTCATCCGGATAAAAATGCATACCAAATATCAGCATAAATATAGAAATCAACGTAACCAATGTAAAATATGAGTTCAATATATTGTTAACAAATTCTCTTCCATGCATTAGTTTGCACCACCCTTCAATGCTGCCTTTAATTCCGGCACATATTTTCTGGAAATCATAATCTCTTCACCACTCTGTAGAATAGCCGTAAACCGTCCGTTTACTGCCGGTTTGATTGACTTCACCTTCATCAGATTCAGAAGCAGCGATTTGGATACTCTAAGGAAATATTTTTCCTTTAAAGCATTCTCTAGCTCATAAATTTTCTGCCTTGTCTCATATACCTTTTTCGAGCTATAGAGGAAAACCTTACTGTCTACTGCCTCAATGTAATAGATATCCATAATCGGTATTTCATACTGTTTTCCCTCTATCATGCCATTAAGCTGTCCTTGTCTGGACTTTACAAAGGTTACGATTTCTCTTACCTGTTCCGTTATCTCGTGACAACGGATTTCCAACTGCTCCGGCTGTTCTTTTGTGATTTTAAATATTTTTATCTCCATATGCGCTCCTTATTGATAGCACTCTTTAATATTTAACTCTCCTTTATCCTTTAAGTAATAATCAAAGTATTGAAGGACGATGTCATTCATCATTATAACACATTCTGTCTCATCAATGACACCCGTTCCTAAAAGCGAAGCCAGAACCGGTGAAAAAAGTGGTAAATCCGTAAAATTCATATGTCCGCTACCCACAAAATATGTATGCGTTGCATCGATTGCATTTTCTAATACCACCTTATTTACATACAAAGAATCCATCGTATCGCCCTGTATATAATGCTCCTCATTATCAATTGCCATAAGAGGTATCGGATATACCTCTTCATAATACTGATAACAGCCATTTTCAAACTTAAGCTGTTCACCAAGCATGGTTCCATCTAAATCAATGACCGCATCAATATCCTCTCTCTGTCTTCCAACGGTTACACTGGCCGCTCCACCGAGAGAATGTCCCATCAGACCGATTTTCTCCATATCTGTCATTGCAAGGATTTCGAGAATCTCACTCTTTGTCTCTTCGGAATCAACAAACCACTCTTCCGCACATTCTGTAGCTTCCTTTGTTCTTTTTACTGTATCCAGTACAAAATTCATATCTGCGGTACGAATCGTAAGCCACTTGGAAGAAAGAGCAAAGATTTCCTCTTCCGGAGCCGTATCCTCATTGATATACATGACTTCCTGCAAGAAATTCGGATTTACAGTAATGGTCTTTCCCTCTGTATCCGTTGTGAAGAAGGAATGATACGGGTGATCTAAGCTGATTACCACATACCCTTGACTTGCAAGCTCCATATAAGTAGATGTATTGCTCTGATAATAACCAAATGCTCCATGGGAGAATATTACCAGGGGAAAACCACTCTCCTTGGCACCTTCTGTCTGCGGATAATAGAAATATACCGGAACCTCTCTCTTAGAGCCATCTGTTTCAAAACTCTCTACTCTGTTCTCATCTATCAGAATTGCCGAGGTCATTCCGACTTCATACTCACCACTTGTTTCCAGTCCTTCATATCCTGTAAAAAGCAATGCCGGAACCAAAGAACATGCAAGCAGCACCGCACCACCAAGAGCATTCATTACCGCTCCTACCTTTGATTTATCTCCCTGTACTTTTTCCTTTTTCACAAAATAGCTTATGGCTGCTGTTGCTACACGAATTATCAATAGGAAAAAGCACAGCTTAAAGCGAAAATCCCATGCGACCTGCGGTAATAGAAGTGCCACAAGAAAAACCACTATTTCTGACACTCGTGTCAGTACTCGATTTTTCAACCACTGCACCTTTTCTTTTTGCTCTCTAAAAGTAATTACAAGTAACACGATTTCTGCAATTACAAATAACAATAGTAAAATTTCCATTTTCATCCCTTACCTTTCTTGGATAAGATAACGTAATTATTCCGTACCTTCATGGTTACAAGATTACTGTATATGAAATTTGAATATGTAACAATATTTTGACAGGTAAGATGCATTTTTCGGAAGTAAGATGCTAGATTATAATTTCTTTTTTCGTTCTGTCTGACAGATTACGAGCTCATATACAAAAAGACCTCATAGAAAGGATTTCTCCTTTCTATGAGGTCTATCATTCATTCACTTATTTAAAATATTCAACACCAGATTCAAAAATCTTGAGATCCTGCTCACCATAGATATTCATGGCAACAGCATCACCACGACGCTCAACATGAGCCATCTTACCAAGACATCTTCCGTCTGGAGAGGTGATACCTTCGATTGCTACGTAAGAACCATTTACGTTCCACTCTTCATCCATAGAGATGTTGCCCTCAAAGTCTGCATACTGAGTTGCTACCTGTCCATTTGCAAAGAGCTTGTCAATCCACTCCTTAGGAGCTACGAAACGTCCTTCACCGTGAGATGCAGGAGTTACATAAGTCTTACCAAGTTCAGCCTGCTGTAACCATGGGGACTTGTTGGAAACAACCTTTGTATATACCATCTTGGAGATATGACGGTTGATTGTATTAAAGGTCAGAGTTGGAGAATCTTCCTTCTGTCCAACGATTTCACCGTAAGGTACAAGACCAAGCTTAATCATAGCCTGGAATCCGTTACAGATACCTAATGCAAGACCATCTCTCTCATTTAAGAGCTTCATAACAGCTTCCTTAATCTTAGCGTTCTGGAATGCTGTAGCGAAGAACTTAGCACTTCCGTCTGGTTCGTCACCGGCAGAGAATCCACCTGGGAACATGATAATCTGCGCCTGGCTGATTGCCTTCTCGAACTCATCTACTGACTCTCTGATGTCTGCTGCTGTCAAGTTACGGAATACCTTAGTAATAACATTTGCACCAGCGTTCTCAAATGCCTTTGTACTGTCGTACTCGCAGTTTGTACCTGGGAATACCGGAATAAATACGGTTGGTTTTGCAACCTTGTTCTTGCATACATAAATGTCAGAAGCCTTGTAAAGCTTTGTTTCGATAGCATCGGTAGCCTTTACAGCCTTTGTAGGGAATACCTTCTCCAGCTTGCTTGTCCATGCCTTTAATGCCTCGTCCATTGTTACGGTAACATCCTTGTATACAAATCCTGCATTCTCTTCCAATACAGTACCAACTACCGCATACTCTACACCACTTGCCTGTAATGCTTCCATTTCCTCTGCGGAAACTTCTGCAATAATATCACCGATTCTATTTGTAAATAATGCATTTGCTTCGATTTCGTTAGAGAATTCTACACCCATCTTATTACCAAATGCCATCTTTGCAACTGCTGCCATAATACCCTTAGAATCTAATGCATAAGCAGATACGATTACATTCTTCTCAATCAATGTCTTGATTTCACCATAAAGCTTCATAACTGCATCGTATACTGGGATATCAAATTCATCCTTCTTAATTGCAAAAGTAACAAGCTTATTACCAGCCTTCTTAAGTTCAGGAGTGATAATATCCTGCTTCTTAGCTACATCTACTGCAAAGGATACTAATGTTGGAGGTACATCAATCTCATTGAAGGTACCGGACATAGAGTCCTTACCACCGATAGATGCAAGTCCAAATCCCATCTGAGCATCATAAGAACCAAGTAATGCTGCAAATGGCTGGCTCCATCTTGCAGGATCTTCTGTCATTCTTCTGAAGTACTCCTGGAATGTAAGTCTGATCTTAGAGTAATCTCCACCTGCTGCAACGATTCTTGCGATTGACTCTGTTACTGCATAGATAGCTCCATGATATGGGCTCCATGTAGAAAGGTATGGATCAAAGCCATAGCTCATCATGGTTACAACATCTGTCTTACCCTTAAGAACAGGAAGCTTTGCAACCATAGTCTGAGTCTCTGTTAACTGATACTTTCCACCATAAGGCATGAATACGCTGCCTGCACCGATAGAAGCATCGAACTTCTCTACAAGTCCCTTCTGAGAACATACATTTAAGTCATTTAATTCTGCAAGAACAGCTTCCTTCACATCTCCCTTATTGAGAGCTACTTCTACCTTCTCAATTGCAATCTTATTGAAATAGTTATCTTCCTTAACAGGAGTATCTACGTATACAGATGTTTCCTGATGAGCACCGTTTGTATCAAGGAATGCTCTTGATAAGTTAACTACCTCTGTACCTCTCCACTTAAGAACAAGTCTTGGTTCTTCTGTAACAACAGCAACCTCAACTGCTTCAAGGTTTTCTTCCGCTGCGTAGCCAAGGAATTCCTGAACATCCTTAGGATCTACTACAACTGCCATTCTTTCCTGTGACTCGGAAATAGCAAGCTCTGTACCATCAAGACCTGCATACTTCTTTGGCACCTTATCCATGTCTACAACAAGACCATCAGCAAGCTCACCAATAGCAACAGAAACACCACCTGCACCGAAGTCATTACACTTCTTGATTAACTGACTAACTTCTTCTCTTCTGAATAATCTCTGAATCTTACGCTCTGTAGGTGCATTACCCTTCTGAACCTCAGCACCACAAGTTTCAATAGAAGCCTCTGTGTGTACCTTGGATGAACCTGTTGCACCGCCACAGCCATCACGTCCTGTACGTCCACCTAAAAGGATGATGATATCGCCCGGATCAGAATCCTCACGGATAACGCTTGCTCTTGGAGCAGCACCCATAACAGCACCGATTTCCATTCTCTTAGCAACGTAATTTGGATGATATACTTCCTTAACGTAACCTGTTGCAAGTCCAATCTGGTTACCATAAGAAGAATATCCATCAGCAGCACCACGAACGAGCTTCTTCTGAGAAAGCTTACCCTTCATAGTCTCTTCAACCGGAACAGTAGGATCTGCAGCACCTGTTACACGCATAGCCTGATATACATAAGTACGTCCTGACAATGGATCACGGATAGCACCACCAAGACATGTTGCAGCACCACCGAAAGGCTCGATTTCTGTAGGATGGTTATGTGTCTCGTTCTTGAAGTTAACAAGCCACTCTTCTGTAATAACACCCTTTCCATCTTCCTTATCGATTTCAACAGGAACAACGATAGAACATGCGTTGATTTCGTTAGAAACCTCTTTGTCATTAAGCTTTCCATCTTTTTCAAGCTTACGCATAGCCATAAGAGCAAGATCCATCAGACAAACATACTTGTCCTTTCTTCCCTGGAAGATTTCTTCTCTTGTCTCTAAATA
>CAYUKO010000165.1:0-7645 GCA_964445375.1 uncultured Roseburia sp. | reverse complement strand
GGGACGGGTAGCTCCTCTCTGTCGCCGCAAAAGCACTTAAGCTTTTCATTACCTACAATCTAACATGAGAATTATTCATTGTCAACCGCATTTTTTTGAAGTCCTTTTTTAATGAAAAAGACGCAAAAAGTTCCTGTCAGTAGAATCAGACCGAACCCCTTCCCAACAAAAAGACATCATTTCATCTGTATGTCCCAGACAGTCATTGCTTTTTCCCGCAACATTTCTTGTATTTTTTACCACTGCCGCATGGACATGGGTCATTCGGATAAATCTTCACATCTTTCACAATCGGCTGTTGAACTGGCATACAAAAATCATCATACAAATCATTATAATAATCCGCTTTTTCCATGGATTCTTTGAAAAAGTCAAGCTGCTTTTCAATCTTTTTCAAGTCTTCTTCCCTCTTCAGATGTTGTGCCAAAACCTTCGCTCTTTCGAATAACACATAATTATGTATTGAACAGGCATTTTCTACCACATCTCTCCGAATCAACTGATATGCTTTCTCCACACCTTCATTTTCCTGAATACACCAACTGTATACACATAAAGCACTCTCATTATGTGGTTCCTTTTTCAACCATTCCTCGAACCATTTTTTACCTTCTTCTATTTTTCCTGCCGCATATAATTCCTCACCAATGGCACCTCGGAAACTATCTCCATCATCATATGTCCAATCAAACATTTCCAACACTTCCAGGCAGAATTCCATATGTTTTTCATGCTCGCCTACATTTCCAAGCTCCATTTCCATGTCCTGTAGCCATGCATCTATCGGATATTTATAATCCTGTGACTCCATTACACCACTAACACTCATTTTCATTTCTGCCTGTTTCATGATATCCTGAAAAAGTAACCAAGCTTCCCACCAGTAGGAAATCATTCTTGTTTCATTTCCTTTTTCCTGCGCTTCATAACCACACTGCACTAATTCATCCCAGCTATCCCACTCAGTCAAAATAGCATGTGCATTTTCAAAATCAATGCACTGCTGAAGCATCTCTTCCAAAGCATTTGTATATCGTTCTTCATCATAAGGCTGTTTTTCCTTCATTACATCATAAATTTCTGTCAGCACCACAGCTCCGATTTTTTCTTTTGCTTCACTTACAGAATATCCTGCTTTCAATAACTTTTCATATACTTCTTTTGTAATTGGAGGATCATTATCTCTTAATTGATTATTTACTACTTCCAATATCATTTTCTTTAATCGCAAATTTGCCATATTTCACTAATCTCCGTTTCATAGAATATATTTCCGCTTTATCCACAAAATTCTTTCCCCACACATTCCCAAAGCTATAGAAAAAAGAATGCTTATGCCCAAAACATAGCATTCCTTCTTTATGGTTGATTTCATTCTACACCAAAACCAGCAAAATACAATTATATTTTTCAAGAAAATACATTTTATCCTATAAAAGAGCAGAATTTCCCCTTGGTATACTCTCTGCCACACATAGCGCTCCCCAACCGACCAAATCATTTGGATACTGTGTATACCCTGGCAGCTTCTTTGCCCCTTTTGTCAGAAACGCTTTCAGCTTCTGTCCATACATATAGATATCATTCCCCTGAACTATGCCATGCTCCATTAATAAAGCTGCACTTCCTGTGACAAATGGGGCGGCAAAGGATGTTCCTGAAACCTGCTCGTAACCACCATCTACCATTGGTACGGTAATGTTTACGCCCGGTGCAACCAAATCAGGCTTATTGAACGCAATACCAAAGGGAAGATTCTGCCCTGTCGTTCGTCCTTCTTCATATCGGTACACATACCCTCTTCCCGAAAAATCGGCATAGCTTTGTCGTCTTGGGTCATATGCTCCAACCGTAACGGCACGCATGGAAGTGGACGGAATCGTCAGTGTTACTTCCGGTGTTGGCAGAAAGAAGCCAGTTCCTGCGTTTCTTACCGCATAGCTTGGCAGATAAAAACGATACTCACCTGTTACCACTTCCACAGGAGTCAGTTCAAAACGCCATATTCCTTCGTTGATATAAGTGCCTGTTGGAATAAAATCCATAAAAATCTCCTGATTGACGGAATATGGCAACGGTTCTCCTACATAGCACAAAAGCTGCGTCTGCTCTAAGGTTCTTCGAATCGTATCTAATTTCCTAGTTTCCAATACGAATTCCTCACCCCCCGGCGATAGGATACGCAACCGAAACTGGTCATTAAAATGCTTCCAAAACTGAATACTAATCCCTGTTTCATACTGTGTTACGGCAAGCTCAATGGTCGTTTCCGTTAAAGCAATTCCTGCCGTATGTCCATTGGAGTTTCCTTCATTTCCACTTCCTATTATAATAGAAGTTCTTCCGATTTCTGAGGCATTATCGATAAAACGCTCCAATAGCGAGCCTCCTCTGTGATCACCGTAGGTATTTCCAAAGCTGAGATTTATGGCTACCGGTCTATCCAAAGCAACCCCCATATTGACTGCATAGTTAATCCCACGCATTAATTGTGTCGTTCTTGGGAAGGTATTCGGAAGCGGCGTGCCGAGCTTTACAATCAGAAGATCTGCTTCCGGTGCAACTCCTATCCTTGTTCCTGCTGCCACACCTGTCACTGCAGTTCCATGCCCGGAAACGTCTCTTTGCGGCACAATCGCCATTCCCGCTTCTCTGCTTCCTGCTGCCAGTGCCGCATCAATTTGCTCCCTTGTGTATAGCACACCCTCCTGATAGCCTTCCGGTGGTAACATACCTTTTTCTTCATTTCTTGCTGCTGACTGATCCCAAATGGCAAGAATGCGTGTCCGTCCATTTGGCATGCGAAATTCCGGCAGGAAATAATCAATGCCGCTGTCAAGAATGGCAACAATCGTGCCCTTTCCTGTCAGATTCGGTGGACGAAGTGTTACCTGTGGAATACAGGATATGTCCTTTGGATAAGTATCTATATTTTGTTCAAAATCCATGATAAAGCCTCATAAAAAGCATATTATTCTTAGCATATGAAAAGGCGCACGATTATGTGCGCCTATACATGTGGTGTAAAGGACCATTTCCTCTTCCAAGATTCAGTCCTGCCTCTAATGCTCCTGTTATGTACTCTTTCGAAGCCTCGATTGCCTCTTTTAAGTTCTTTCCAAGTGCCAGATTGGATGCAATGGCACTGGAAAGGGTACAGCCTGTTCCATGCGTATTAGAATTGTCAATTCTCTTTCCCTGAAACCAGTAAAGTTTGCCATTTTCATAAAGCAAATCGTCTGCGTTATCTTTTGAATGACCACCCTTACAAAGTACCGCACAACCATATCTTTCAGAAATGATCTGTGCTGCCTTTATCATATCCTCTTCCTGTCTGATTTCGATTTCTGCTAAAACCTGCGCCTCCGAAAGATTGGGTGTAATTACCGTTGCAACAGCAAACAACTCCTTTTTCATGGCTTCCACGGTATCCTGATTGGCAAGGCAGGAACCACTTGTTGCAATCATAACCGGGTCAACCACAATGTTCTTTGCCTGATATTGCTTTAATTTCTGCGCTATGACTGTTACCTGCTCAGGTGATGCAATCATTCCGGTTTTGACTGCATCTGGATAAATATCTGTAAATACACTATCTAACTGCTGCCCTAAAAAGGAAGCATCTGTATTCAAAATCCCCGCCACACCGATTGTATTCTGCGCCGTCAGGGCAGTAATCGCACTCATTGCATAAACACCATGCACCGTCATTGTCTTAATATCCGCCTGAATACCAGCGCCTCCACTGGAATCACTTCCTGCTATTGTTAATGCTGTTTTCATATGATTTGTCCCATCTTTCCTCTTAAATCTGCCGCTGCCTTCTCAATGTCTTCTTCACCAAAGATTCCACCGATTACGGCAACGCCTGCCATTCCTCTGCCCTTAAGTTCATTTACATTTCTGCCATTTATTCCTCCGATTGCTACTACCGGAATCGTTACGGATTCACAGATTTCCTGCAATAGCGCATGCTCCATTGGCTTGGCATCCTTCTTGGTGTTGCTGCCAAATACCGCCCCGCTGCCAAGATAATCTGCTCCCTGCTCCTGTGCAGTACGTGCCTGTTCTATGGTCTTAGCCGTTGCCCCTATGATTGCTTCCGGTCCAAGAATCTTCCGTGCTTCTATGACACTCCTGTCACTTTGTCCCACATGAACACCATCCGCTCCGATTTCCTTTGCCAGTTCCACATAATCATTGATGATAAAGGGAACCTGATAGCGCCTGCACAGCTGTTGCAGCTCTATCGCCTCCTGCTTTAACTGTTCATACGCCATATCCTTCTCCCTAAGCTGGAGCATGGTAATACCACCCTTTAACGCCTGCTCCACCTGCTCTGCCAGAGATTTCTCTCCTACCCAGCTTCTGTCTGTAATGGCATATAGAAATAAGTCTTTTCTCTGTAATTTCATATCTGAATGCTCCTATAATATATCGATATACTCGCCTGCCAGTGCCTTATTCATGCTTCTTACCGCACAGAACTTACCACACATGCTACAGGTATCACTATGATCGTCCTCCGGGCTTCTGCTGTCACGGATTGCCTTTGCCGTATCTGCGTCAAGGGCACAGGCAAACTGTTCCTCCCAGTCAAGCGTTCTCCTTGCATCTGCCATTCTGTCATCTATATCTCTTGCTCCCGGTATGCCTTTTGCAATATCAGCCGCATGTGCTGCTATCTTAGAAGCAATGATTCCCTGCTTTACATCCTCAACATTTGGAAGTGCCAGATGTTCAGCCGGTGTTACATAGCATAAAAATGCTGCGCCATTCATAGCCGCTACTGCTCCACCAATTGCTGCGGTGATATGGTCATAACCCGGTGCAATATCCGTAACCAGAGGTCCTAACACATAAAATGGTGCTCCCATACAGATTGTTTTCTGTACTTCCATGTTGGCCGCTATCTGATTTAATGGCATATGTCCCGGTCCTTCCACCATGACCTGTACATTATGTGCCCATGCACGCTTTGTCAGCTCGCCTAACCGTACCAGCTCTTCCACCTGGCATACATCCGTTGCATCTGCAAGACAGCCTGGTCTGCATGCATCTCCAAGTGATACCGTTACGTCATATTCCTCACAAATATCAAGAATTTCATCAAAATATTCATAGAATGGATTCTCATTTCCGGTCATGCTCATCCATGCAAAAACAAGACTTCCTCCACGACTTACAATATTCATCTTGCGTTTATGCTTCTTAATCTGTTCGATTGTTTTTCTCGTAATCCCACAATGAAGTGTCACAAAGTCAACACCATCCTCTGCATGAAGACGCACCACATCAATAAAATCCTTAGCTGCTAAGGTCGCAAGGTCTCTCTGATAATGAATGACACTATCATACACCGGTACTGTTCCTATCATAACCGGACACTCTGCAGTCAGCTTCTGGCGAAATGGCTGTGTATTGCCATGACTGGATAAATCCATAATTGCTTCTGCCCCAAGCTCTACGGCACTCATCACCTTCTGCATTTCTATGTCATAATCCTTACAATCTCTTGATACACCAAGATTTACATTAATCTTAGTTCGAAGCATGCTGCCCACGCCCTCTGCATCAAGACATGTATGTTTTTTATTGGCACAAATGGCAACCTGTCCTTCTGCCACAAGCTTCATCAACTGCTCAACAGGCAAGTTTTCCTTTCTTGCAACGGTTTCCATCTGTGGTGTAACGATGCCCTTTCTTGCAGCATCCATCTGTGTTGTGTATTCTCTCATCATTTCCTCCATATTTAAAATCAGGCGGGGAGAAGCGTTGCTCAGCAGCAACGCTCCAAAGAATTTGCTTTGCAAATTCTTTACTAACGTATACTACGTTACAGCAATTTCCTCGTAGTAATTAAACAAAAAAGCAGATATACCAAAGAATAGTATATCCGCCCATTTATTTCTTCTAAAGCACACTTTAGAAATCGCGTTCAATATATCCCTACGTTGGCATTATCCAAATCAGGTTATGGGTCTAAGCCAATCAGCTTACTCTCAGCCACTTCAGTGTGCTCCCCTGTTTTCAGTTCCTGTTCATTATAGCGCAGCCTTTCCTTTTCTGCAAGCGCTTCTCGAAATCCTTTTAATGCATCAAAGGGCATAAACTGTTTTGCCCTGTCCGCACGGTCCATTTTAGGTCTTTTACTCTCCACTTTTATGCCCTCCTATCTGTCTGTTTCGTTCCATCGTAGTTGCTTCTTCCTGTAAATCCATACCTCGAACCAGCGCATTGTTACCAAAGCGCTTCTTTATCTCAAGTGCTGCCTTTTGCAGCCTTCTGTCACGTTCCGATTCCTTCTGATCTGAAAAAAGAGTCTGCTGCTGTCCATCTCCCTCTTCACTGACCTGATTGCAGGATACACTTAATCTTCTGATTGGCTTATCCTTATCCACAATACGCTCATATAAAGTAAGCATATGTGGAACAATTTCCCGATAAGAATTCGTACCGGTTATCAGCATGGTGCTGCCATTTACCGGTCTTACTTCCAGTTCATTCGAATATCCTACCATCAATCCGATTGACTTGGTTACTACACCCTTTTCGGTCATTTCAAGGCATAATGCATCTGTCATTTCCTTTACGATAAGCTTACATTCCTCAAAGCTGTAATCTCTTGCAAGTACCTGTCCGCTGGAAAGAGAGCTGCTCTTTGGCTTATATGCCTTAATATCTTCCATTGTCGTCGTCTCTCTGCCCCATGCATGGTCTATCAAAAGCTCTGCATCCACTCCAAACAGCTTATAAAGCAAGTCCTCATCTGCATGTGCAATGTCTCCCATCGTAAGAATTCCCACCTGTCCTAATCTTCGCACCGTTCCAGCCCCTACGCGCCAGAAGTCAGTAAGTGGTCTGTGATTCCATAACGTTCTGCAATATTTCTCTTCATCCAGATAACCGATATTGTCCTTCACATGCTTTGCCGTAATATCAAGTGCTACCTTTGCAAGATACAGATTGGTTCCAATTCCGGCTGTTGCTGTAATTCCCAGTGTATCCTTAATCTCCTTCATCATCTTCATGGCAAGCTCTCTGGCATCCATTTTATAAAGCTTAAGATAATCGGTAACATCTAAAAATGCCTCATCAATGGAATACACATGGATATCCTCTTTGGCAATGTATTTCAGATAAATGGCATAAATATTTGCCGAGTACTCAATATACAGCTTCATACGCGGAGGTTCCATGATATATTTTACGCTTTTGGGTATCTCAAATACTCTGCATCGGTTCTTAATGCCAAGCGCTTTCATAGAAGGAGAAATTGCAAGACATATCGTTTTCTCGCTTCTTTCCGGATCTGCCACTGCCAAATTGGTTGTAAGCGGATCAAGACCTCGCTCTACACACTCAACCGAAGCATAAAAAGACTTTAAATCTATGCATAAATAGGTCCGTTCCATAAAGCAAAATCCTCCTTCCAACTTAATTTTCTATATTATATCACCAGAACATGCGTTTGTACACTTGAAAATGTTAACAAAAAAAGAGCAGGCTTTTCACCTACTCTTGAAACTCAGCTGCACTCTTGAAACATCACGTTCACGACTCTTTTTCCATTGAAATATCCACAGGCTTCCGGGAGTTTGACAGTTGCATTTTCAAAAAACACCTCGCAGGTCGCATAAAACCT
>CAYUKO010000164.1:0-7739 GCA_964445375.1 uncultured Roseburia sp. | reverse complement strand
GTTCGTCTGAGCTTTTTCTTCGCTCAGTTTTTTCATAGGTCATTTGACACTATCTGGCCATCTGCCACTTTCCTCATCTTGTAAAGTAGTCCCGGGCAAAACAAAAAGGTAGCCCATCTGGACTACCTCGTCTTCAAAAATAACTTATCACTAATTGTATCTTTATGCAAGTACTTTTTTCCAAAATTTACAATAAAATGTATAAAAAATACTTTAAAACGGTTTTTGCTCCTTCTTTTCTTGCCTATATTTCTGCAAATCTGTTTCTCTGATAATCTTTCGAATTGGCAGAACACGTCCCGGTGAAACGGATAGTTCATCCACACCCATTGCAAGAAATTCCTGTGTCAATTCCATGTCAGCTCCCAATTCTCCACAGATTCCTGCCCAGATTCCTGCTTTATGCGCATTCTCCACTACCATCCGAATCATTCTAAGGACTGCCGGATGATGGGAATCATAAAAAGCATCCAGCTTTGGGTTCTGCCTGTCGATTGCAAGGGTATACTGCGTTAAATCATTCGTTCCAATACTAAAGAAGTCTACCTCTTTTGCCAGCTCCTCACTAATCATAACGGCTGCCGGTGTCTCAATCATGATTCCCTGCTTCACATCACCATAAGCAATCTGTTGCTTGGTAAGCTCTTTTTTTACCTCTTCTACAAGCTGTTTAATCTGCCTGACTTCCCCAACAGAAGTAATCATCGGATACATAATGGCTATATTTCCATACACGCTTGCCCGTAAAATGGCTCTTAGCTGTGTCTTAAAAATCTCCGGCTCGCTAAGACAGATTCGAATTGCGCGGTAGCCTAGTGCCGGATTTTCTTCCTGTTCTAGCGAAAAATAATCTACCTTCTTATCAGCCCCAATATCGAGCGTTCGGATAATTACTTTTTTCCCTGCCATGGTTTCTGCTACGGATTTATAGATTTGAAATTGCTCATTTTCCGTCGGATAATCCTTGCTTTCCAGATAAAGGAACTCACTTCGGAATAATCCGATACCACTTGCATCATTTTTTAAAACAAGGGCGAGATCTTTTACATTTCCGATGTTGGCATAGAGCATAATTTCATGCCCATCCAAAGTCACATCCTCTTTTCCCTTTAAATCAAGAAGCAATTTCTTCTTTTCCTCTTCCTCTGCTTGCTTTTTGCGCATTTTCTCTAGTGTTGCTTCGTCCGGTTCGAGATAAAGAACTCCCTCTAAGCCGTCCACAATTGCAAGCTTATGATTCAGTTCTTCACAAAGCTGTGTATCCGTATTTACAAGTGCAGGAATACCCATGGTTCTTGCAAGAATTGCTGTATGGGAATTGACAGAACCGTGCACCGTTACAAAGGACAGAATCTTATCCTTATCCATTTGCACGGTTTCTGAAGGGGCAAGATCATCCGCAAGAATGATAACCGGCTCATCGGCTTCCAGATTACTGCCCTGCTTTCCTTCCAGAATCGTAAGCAGTCTCTCGGAAATATCTCTTACATCCGCCGCTCTTGCGCGCATATAATCATCTTCCATGGCAGCAAACATATTGGCAAAATTATCCGCAGTTACACCAATGGCATATTCTGCATTTACCATTTGCGAGGTAATGATATTCTTAACAGAATCTGCATAATCCTCATCCTCTAACATCATCTGATGAATTTCAAAAATTGCCGCATTTGCCTCTCCCACCTCTTTTAAGGCTTTTTCGTATAACCCGCAAAGCTGCTCTTTTGCGACTCTCGTTGCCTCTTCATAACGTGCCGTTTCTTTTGCCGAATCCTCAATCCTTATACGCTTAATCTGCTTTTCCTTTTTGGAAAATACATGTATTTTTCCAATGGCAATACCACCAAATACACTCTTCCCATGACATATCTGCATACGGATACCTCTTTTCTATAAGTTCGCTTTTAAGAATTCCTCGATTGCGCTAAGCGCCTGTTCCTCATCCTCCCCGGAAACGCTGACCTGTACAGCATCGCCCTTTTTAGCACCTAAGCCCATGATACCAAATATCTTCTTACAATCTACCATTTTGTCGTCTTTACCGATTTTTATCTCGCTTGTATATCCCTTGGCAACCTTAACCAGTTCTCCTGCTGGTCTGGCATGGATGCCCTGCTCATCTGTGATTGTATATGATATTGTTTTCATAGCTGGTCTCCTCTACTATTATTATGCTACCTTTTTCTTAAAAAGTCCAAGCAATACTGCCGATACTGCCGTTCCCACGATCAGTGCCCCCAGATAGCCAAGTGCATTTTCCACTACTGGAAATACAAAGATTCCACCATGTGGCGCCATCAGCGTACAATGAAATACTTCTGACAATGCGCCTGCAATTCCCGAACCAATGATACATGCGGGAAGCACGCGCAAAGGATCCGATGCTGCATAAGGAATCGCACCTTCTGTAATAAATGCAAGACCCATAATAAAATTGGTCGGTCCTGACTGTCTTTCCTCTTTTGTAAACTTATCCTTAAAGAGTAAGGTCGCAAGTGCAATCGCACAAGGTGGAACCATACCTCCAACCATAACTGCTGCCATAATATCGTAGTTGCCTGCTGTAATCGCGGCTGTACCAAATACATAAGCCGCCTTATTGAATGGACCTCCCATATCAATTGCCATCATAGCACCAAGCACAAAGCCAAGCAGAATCTTACTGCTGCCTCCCATACTTGCAAGACCTGAATTCAACGCGGTATTAATACCACCCATAACCGGCTCTACAACAAAGTTCATGCCAATTCCCATAATCAGAATACCGATTACCGGATAAATCAACACAGGCGTCAGCTTCTCTAATGCCTCCGGGAGCTTATCGCATACCTTCTTTAATGCCAAAATAACATAGCCTGCAAGGAAACCTGCAACTAATGCTCCTAAAAAGCCTGATTTGCCATTTGCAGCAATCATACCGCCTACAAACCCAAGTGCAAGTCCCGGTCTGTCAGCAATTGCTTCTGCAATAAAGCCTGCCAGTACAGGAAGCATCAGACCAAAGGCAACACCACCAAGGTTCTTGAAAAAGGCTGCCGTCTGTGTAATCGTACCAAAATTTGCTCTTTCCTCTGGTGATAGGGCATTGATATCAACACTCTGACCATCAATCAAAAATGCAATCGCAATGAGAATTCCACCACCTACTACAAATGGCAGCATATGTGACACACCATTCATAAGCTGCATATAGATTCTGTGCCCCAGACTGTCGGAAGACGTTACTGTCTGTTTGTCCACTTCTGAGCCATTTGCCTTATAAATGGGCGCTTCACGTCTCATTGCCTTCTCGATTAACTCGTCTGCTTTGCTGATACCATCGGAAACCTGACACTCAATGACACGTTTTCCATCAAAACGCTCCATTGGAACCTTTGCATCCGCGGCAACGATAATGCAGTCCGCTTCCTCAATTTCCTTCTGTGTCAATACACTTTTTGCTCCACCAGAACCTCTTGTTTCGATTCTGATATGACAGCCTGCTTTTCTGGCTGCCTTTTCCAAACCTTCTGCTGCCATATAGGTATGCGCGATTCCTGTCGGGCATGACGTAACGGCAAGAACTTTTATATTATTTTCTACCTCTGACTTTTTATCCGATTTAGCAAGTTGTTCATCACTTCCTGCTTTTCCTTTATTTGTTCTTTCTTTATCAGCCTTGTCGATAATCTCCAGGAATTCTTCTACACTGCCTGCATTTCGAAGTTCCTGTGTAAATGCTTCGTCCATCAACATTACAGACAGCTTGCTTAATACATCCAAATGCACATTATCTTTCGTATTTGGTGCTGCTATCAGAAATAATAGCGTAACCGGCTCCCCGTCAAGGGAATCAAAATCAACACCCGTTGGAATCACCATGGCTGCAAGTCCCGGCTCTGATACGGCATCGCATTTTCCATGTGGAATGGCAATTCCCTCTCCAATTCCTGTGGTGGACTCCTTCTCTCTTGCAAACACCTGATTCTTGTAGGCTTCTACGTCATTTAACTTTCCGCTTGCAGCCATCAGGGCTACCGCCTGCTCCAAGGCTTCTTTTTTATTCCCCGGTGTTCCCACAAGAGAAATACTGGATTTATCCAATAACTCTATGATCCTCATTTTATAACCCCATTTCTATTCGCTTCTCTCTTTTTCTGCAAATCCTCTACTCCACACCTTCTATTGCCACATTACTTCCATGTAGCGTTATATACCCCTTCTACTTCCTCCTTAGTTGCAAGCTTCTCTGAAAATGCACTGGCACTACCAGTTGCAAGTCCCATACGAAATGCATATTCATAATCCGATTTTAACATCCAGCCTGCAAGGAAACCTGCCACCATGGAATCACCCGCTCCAACAGCATTGATTACCTTACCCTGCGGTGCCTCACTCATATGAACGTTTCCGTTTTCATCTATGAGAACCGCCCCTTCACCAGCCATGGATACTAATACATTTCTTGCACCCTTTTCCTGTAGTTTTCTAGCATACGGCACAACCTCTTCTCTTGTCTGAAGTGTAACGCCAAAGATTTCTCCAAGCTCATGATTATTGGGCTTAATTAAGAATGGTTTATATGCAAGGACATTCATTAAAAGGTCTTTGGTTGCATCAACGACCACCATAATCCCCCTGCTTTCCAGTCTTGCCATAATATCCATATAAATAGAATCCGGCATAGTCTGTGGAATACTACCTGCCAATACCAAAGTATCTCCACTTTCCAAGGTATCGATTCTTGCCATCAGTTCATCCACTTTCTTTGTGGAAATATCCGGTCCCATACCATTGATTTCCATTCCATTGATATTACGAATCTTCACATTGATTCTGGAAACACCCTCTTCCAGCTTTAAGAATTGTGCCTTGATTCCTTCTGCTTCTACCTTCTTTTCAATCTCTTCTCCTACAAAACCTGCAAGAAATCCGATTGCCGTACTGTCGACTCCCAGATTTTTTAAGACAAAAGATACATTAATACCTTTTCCTCCCGGCAGCATCTGCTCAAAAGAGGTTCGATTCGTCGCCTCCATCTTAAAATTTTCAACCTCGACAATATAATCCAAAGATGGATTAAACGTTACTGTGTAAATCACTTTTCTTTTCCTCCCTATTTATCTATTGTTATTTTCTCTTATTGTTTTCCTTTTATACATATATTTACTTTTCTTCCGCCATTCTACCACATTCACACTTCTTACTCAATCATGTTACTGTTCCTTCTGTCCCAGTAACTAAAGCAAGACAAAAAGTTTCTTGCGTATGCTTTTTGTCTTGAATGCATGACTCTTACAGGGTAAAATATATATGGGTTATAAAAATTTTTAGAAAGGATTTTCTTATTCTTATGGAAAGATTTTATATTGCAAATGATAACAGATATGAATCCATGAAATACAACCGCTGTGGAAACAGTGGTCTAAAGCTGCCGGCTGTTTCCTTAGGACTCTGGCATAATTTTGGAAGCAATGGTAACTATGACAACATGCTCGATATGTGTTTTACCGCTTTCAATCAAGGCATTACACACTTTGACCTTGCCAATAATTATGGTCCTGTTCCTGGTGCAGCCGAAGAAAATTTCGGACGCATTTTAAAAGATGGGCTTGGTAAATACCGTGATGAGCTTATCATTTCCACCAAGGCCGGCTATGATATGTGGAAAGGGCCTTACGGTGACTGGGGCTCCAGAAAATATCTAATTGCAAGTTTAGATCAGAGTTTAAAACGCATGGGGCTTGACTATGTCGATATTTTCTATCATCACAGACCTGACCCGGAAACACCTTTAGAAGAAACTATGCTAGCTTTAGATTCCATTGTAAAAAGTGGAAAAGCCCTCTATGTTGGCATTTCTAACTATAATAAAGCACAGACTCAGGCAGCCGTTAAAATTCTTCGTGATTTAAAAACGCCTTTTATTATCAATCAGCGAAACTACTCTATGTTTGAACGTGATATTGAAGAAGACGGACTAAAATCCTATGCTGCTGAACATGGAATCGGTATCATTGCCTTCTGCCCTCTGGCACAAGGACTTTTAACTGATAAATATCTGCAAGGTATCCCAGAAAACAGCCGTATCCGCACAGATGGACGCTTTTTAAAAGAAGATTCGCTGTCATCCGAGCGTCTCGCTCAAATACAGGCGTTGAATGAAATTGCCATAAACCGAGGACAAACACTTGCCCAAATGGCTCTTTCCTGGGTACTTCGTGATGGTGAAGTAACCTCTGTACTAATCGGCGCTTCCAGAGCTTCCCAAATTCTGGAAAACACAAAGATTGTTACAGCTAAGTCTTTTACAAAGGATGAATTAGAAGCAATTGAAGCTATATTAAAATAATCTTTTTCATTTTTGTTAAGTTAAAAATTAAGGATAGCGTAGTCATTTTACGCTATCCTCTTCTTTTATATCTCATTCTCATTATTTATGAAGCTTTTCCAAAATCTTTGCACTATCATACTCCGGTGCACATTCTAAAATTAAATCATAGATATTTCTGATGTCTTCTACTTGTTCTTCCAGCTCTTCTGCTATGATTTCAAGACTCTTATTCTTTTGAACCTTTTTGATCATGATTTGAATTAATTTTAATTCCTCACCTTCTGTCTTTCCTACTGCTCTTCCTTCTGCTAATCCTTCCTCTCTCGCAGTTACCCGTATGTATTTATCCATCGCATATTGATCACGTTTCTCTTTAAGCCAAGCTTCATATGTAGCTCTTGCCACGCGTCTAAGTCCATATTCTTTTATGGTTTGAATTGCTTCTCTAATTCCCGGATTATCACTTTTTATCATATTAAGTTCCTCCTCCGTCTTTGCATTAAATACTTGTATCCACTCATCAATTGGCTTATTTAATAGTGTCTTGTGCAATTCTATCGTATGAATTTCCATTAAATCACTAAATTCTCTTCCATTTACATCACGAAATCGATACACATGATGATATTCATTATCGTCAGTAATGTTAAAATCATCAATACTAATTAAATTGATTTTTGTAAACGCTGATAATTTACTCCTGCAAACAAATCCTGTGAATACACCCTGCTTAAATAATACAACTGACGTTTTTCCCAATCAGCCATATTTTTATGCTGTATTTCAATATTAATCTTGGTTCCATTCTCAAGTTCTACAAGAATATCCAAAACTCCCCTTTTTATCAGCTTAAAGCCTCCCCGAAGATGTGGATCTGTTAAATGTACTCTTTTAATCTCTTCTACTGGAATTTCTGTAACTGCACTGATAAAATATCTTCTTACCTGTTCTCTTGCAAACATATTTTTGGCACAGCCATCATAAGTTGCCGGTATAATTTCCATATTGCTCCTTTCCATACAGAAAGAGCATCTGTTTATCTTGATTATACTGCTGCCTTCTGTATCTCTCAATTATTTTATTAGTAACTATCAACTGTGAATTTCCGGCTGATTTGCCGATTCCGATTCAGATACCTTTCATGCGGCATCCATAAGATATTTGACATGTCTTTGTCATTATGCACGGAACTTATCCGTTTGACAAGATGAATTGTAATAATTCGATAGTATTTTATAATTATTTTAAATTCAGGTTTAGTGGGTGGGGGATGTGCCGCGCGAGTCGGCTACCATGCTGCTCATATCGGGACGCTTATTTGGTATTTCCTAAATGGAGCGTTCGGCATCTTTGATTAGTCGTACCCTACGAAAACTCGCCCCGCTAGCGCGGTGCTCAGACAGTTCTTCGGGTACGACTTGATGCC
>CAYUKO010000163.1:0-7740 GCA_964445375.1 uncultured Roseburia sp. | reverse complement strand
GCTTATGAGTGAAGTCTTTCAAGTATCTCTTGATAATTTAATCAAAGGAGATTTGGAAAGAATGAAAACAGAAATTGACACACAGGAATGTGCAAGATTCCAAAAAGACAGTACTATTTTTACCGTATTATTTATTGCCCTATTGATAGTACCAGTACCACTTGTAATGCTATGGAAGTGGTTTGGGTTGGTATTGTATTTATGTTTGTTTGCAATTGGAATGTATTTTGCCACCAGAATTGAAAAGTATAAGAAAAAATATGATATTCAGACATATAAAGAAATAGTTGCATTTACTGACGGGAAAAGTTTGGATGAAATTGAAAAGGCAAGAGAAGAAGGCAAAAGACCATATCAGAAAACTCTCCTGGCAGCTGGTTCAGCGGCATTGGTTGTTATAATTGCACTTATAATGGCTGCTGTCATGAAATTATTTTCTTAAGAATGCGAATTTATAAAGGAGATTATATACAATGGAAAAAAGAAAAATTATTCGTGGAATTATATTGGCAATACTACTGGTTTGTACAGTGTTTTTGATTTATGACATAGTAACAGCCCCATTGGGCGAACACAATATTATGTTAGCTCTTGCTATTACAGCTGGATTTGTTGCGTTAGGACAGGACAGGAAAAAGGAAAAATAAATTTCAGGTTGATGCAGATTGTCATAAAAAAGTACCGCCACTTTCATAAAAAAGTGAGCGGTATTTTTCTTAAATCCTAAACTTAATGATTTTAAATTAACTAAATGACATTGAAGTACTACTATTCCATTTTATTGGTGGCAAATTGATATGTATGTGGGAAAGATTTCAAAGCATCCTGTTTGCACGGATTGGAATATGTGATAATATGAGACAATAGATTATTTTGACATATAAATTTGAATATTTAGGGGAGGTATAAAAAGAGAAATGATGAGAGATCGCGTAATGACAGACCCGAAAGAATTAGTAAAAATAGAGCTGAAAAATGCGGGTTTTGATATTAATTCCATGCAAGTCCCAAAAAGAGTATATTTACTAGCAGATGACATTTATGATGCCATGATTGAAAAAGGCTGTGGAGAATACAAATATCCTTTAGGTGGTTCCTTGTATGTTTTTAAGAATCATCCTCAAATCGGTTTTGTCAAAGGACAAATGTGTTCTCCCGGAATTGCCACACAAGCAGAAGACTTAGTTGCTGGGGGTGTTCAGGAACTTATTCATGTTGGCTTAGCAGGTGGAATTAATCAAGAATCAAATATTGGAGATGTTATCCTTACTAACGGAGCATATAATGATACAGCGGTAGCCAGATTATATGGTTTTGACTATGATTTTATTGAGACATCCCCATCTTTAACTGATGAACTTGAGTGTATGTTAAGCAAAACGGAAATTAATGTACGCCGAGGAAAACATTGGACAACAGATGCAGGATATCATGAAACTTGGGGACAAGTTCTTGACTATCGTTCCAAAGGCGCTTTATGCGTAGAAATGGAAAGTGTTGGACTTTTTACAATTGCTCACTATCGTAAATGTTTGACTTCTGCAATATATATTATCACTGATGTTATTTCCGAAGACGGATGGCATTTAGGATGGGAAGGCAATAAAATTGATGAAGTTATTGCAAAAATTATTGATGTGATAGCTGATTAAAATGTATGGTAACATAACGTAGTGCGCTGTTTAGACATACAAATTGTAGTTATAGAGGTTTTTAATATGATAAAAAAAGCAACCATTAATGAATGTCTAATTCTAGCTGAGATGGCTATTCAGATGTGGGATAGTCATACAGTTGATGAACTATCGATGGAATTTGCAGAAACATTAAAAAGCAAGAATACAGTATTTTTTATTAACTATTTAGAAAATGAGCCCGTAGGCTTTGCACAATGTACTTTGAGAACGGATTATGTTGAAGGAACAAAAAGTTCTCCTGTGGGATATTTGGAAGGAATATTCATCAATGAAAATTATCGTAATAAAGGCTATGCTAGAGAATTGCTTTTCGCTTGTGAAAAATGGGCAAAAGATATGGGGTGTAGCGAGTTTGCAAGCGATTGTGAATTAGATAATATGAATAGTTTTAAATTTCATATGGCAATGGAATTTGATGAAGCAAATCGTGTTATATGTTTTCGGAAAGATATTTAACATAGCTTAATGAATTTGATGTGAGGTTATTTATGAATGAATTTGAATATCATTTGATAGAAAATAAATTAAATGCAAAAGATTTTATACGTCTAAAAGTTGCAACTGGATTTAGAGACCGACCGATTGAACAAGTCGAAAAGGCATTGAAAAATAATCTCTTTGATGTGACTGCTGTATATAATGATGAAGTTATCGGAATGGGACGACTTGTTGGTGATGGTGTTATGTATTGGTATTTACAAGAAATAATAGTATTGCCTCAATTTCAAGGACAAGGTATAGGAACAAGAATAGTTAATCGATTATTAGATTATATCAAAGAGAATACAACACCAGGAACTTTTGTAAGTGTTGGTCTAACTGCTGCAACTGGTAAAGATACATTTTATGAGAAATTTGGGTTTTCAAAAAGTTTAGGAATGACAAAGTACATAGAGATATAATATCCAATTTTTATAGTATCACAAATATCAACAGCAAAATACAAATCAACGTTTCAGGAGAAATTAAAATGTCGTTTGGAAAACGTTTATATGAATTACGTAAAAATAAAAATATTTCACAAGAAGAATTAGCAGAACTTTTAGATGTCTCACGACAATCTATTTCCAAATGGGAAAATGACAAGGCATACCCGGAAATGACACGACTACTCATTATGAGTGATTATTTTAATGTTTCTTTAGATTATTTAATGCGTGGAACCAAAAGCAATGAAAATGCTCACGATGAAACAAAAGATTACCAACCCAAAAGTTTCTTAATGGTTTGGAATAGTTTTGTATCCAATTTATCAAGTAAGCAACGAAAACTATTAATGGTACTATATGTCTTATTAATCTGCGTTTGTATTGCCATTATTTTCAGTTTTATCTATGGCGCCACATACGCAATAGGAAAAGCACTCGGACACCTTGCAAATGACTTGAATTGGTAAGTGCAACCCCAAGTTTACACATGTGCAACCGTGACTTTATCGTGATTTTTTATGAAAGTGTTATCATTTAAGTATAATACAAAACATAGGAGGTCACTTCAAATGATGGAACAAAATAAGAAAACTTTAAAAGAATTATTACAGGCAGTATTAAAGAAAGATTTTATTATCAAGCATAAACTAGCTGCCATTCTTATAATATATTGCTTTTATCAATTTGGTTATAGAATTGGAACATTTCTAGCACACCTTGGAATGTAATATATTTTTCAAAACGCCCGCCCATTCGCAAATGGACGGGCATTCATTTCTTACCTCTTACTCAAACAACACAGACAAATGTTACCTTTTCTACTATCGCCTAGTACATCCCCTCACCCAGTTCTTGTATCAACTGATTCATCTCTGCCTTGCTTTTCACGCCTTTGCTCTTTGCAATCAGCTTTTCTTTTTCATATTCTGTCAGTCTCCCGTAATGATCCAGCGCCTGCTCATTCATTGCCATACCCATTGCAAACCCAAGAGGAAGCCCATTGGTTACCGCAAGGTTATTATTGATGCCATTCATACCATTGATATCCATATCCTATACCTCCCAAAAAAAAGAAAAAACAAAAAGAAGAAACCATTTATCATGATTTCTCCTTTTATTTTTCCCTATGTATTGGCTTTCACGCTGTTTCTTTTTTCCAATTTTTTACCAGATTCCAAGAATATGCTGCATACCAAGGCTGACTGCTGTAATTCCAATCCAACAGCATAATCCCATAATAATTGGCTTTCCACCGGTTTTTATCAATTTTACGATATTCGTATTTAATCCAATTGCTGCCATTGCCATAATGATAAAGAACTTAGACAGCTCTTTTAATGGTGCGAAGAAACTTGACGGTACACCAAGAGTGGTTGCAATTGTCGTGATAATGGACGCACCAATAAAGAAAAGGATAAAAAATGGAAATACCTGCTTTAAGGAAACCTTCTCGGAACCATTTCCACTTTCTTTTCTTGTTCTGACAAAAGCAAGCACTAACGTAATTGGAATAATTGCGAGTGTTCTGGTAAGTTTGACCGTAACTGCCTTGTCCAGAGTCTGGCTGCCAAGTCCATACATACTGTCCCAAGTCGAAGCTGCTGCTGTTACAGAAGAAGTATCGTTAATCGCTGTTCCTGCAAAGATTCCAAATGCCTCGCCCGATGTCTGGTCAAAGCCAAGCCATGAACCAAATGCAGGAAAGAGAACTGCCGCTAATACATTGAAGAAAAAGATAACCGAAATTGCCTGTGCTACTTCTTCATCATCAGCATCGATAACTGGCGCTGTTGCTGCGATTGCGGAACCGCCACAAATAGAAGAACCTACTCCTACCAAGGTTGAAATCTTGCCCGGAATATGCATCACTTTGCAAAGCACATAGGCAACAATCAAAGAGGTTGAAATCGTTGCAAGAATAATGGGCAATGACTGTGCACCTGTCTGTAAAATAACCTGCAAATTCAAACCAAAACCAAGCAAAATGACTGCATACTGTAAAATCTTTTTCGAAGTATATTTAATACCACTTTCAAACTGTGTCTTGTCCTTCATGATTAGTGTGATAATCATTCCCGAAATAATAGCAAATACAGGTCCACCAATAATTGGAAACTGTTTCCCTAACAGCCAGCATATCACTGCAATCACAAAGCAAAGCAGAATGCCTTTTCCATTCTTTTTGATAAATTCCATTGTTTACTCCTCCTCATAAGGCTTACTCTTTTGTCTTTTATTCATCGACCAGATTTTACCAAATTTTTAGCATCATGTAAAATTATGATAGTTTATTTAATGATAAATTTTTGTTATAGTATGTGTGAGAGATTATTTTCGGAGGTTGCAAACTCGTCATGCTTGATAACAGAACCCTTACCTTTTTAACGGTATGCAAAGAAATGAATTATACAAGGACTGCTGAGAAATTGCACATTACACAGCCAGCAGTATCGCAACATATTCAATATATCGAAGACTATTATGGGGTAAAGCTGTTTTCTTTTTCTGGGAAAAAGATGGCATTAACCGAAGAAGGAAAGCTTTTGGAACGTTCTCTTACTGCGCTTCATAATAATGAAATCTACTTAAAGGAACAGCTCTCCTCCATGACAGATAAGAAAAAGACGGTACACTTTGGTACAACGCTCACGGTTGGCGAATTCATGATTGCAAAACCGCTATCGCGCTTTCTTCTAAACCACCCAAATGCTGACATTTCCATGTCGGTTGCCAACACAAAAGAGCTTTTGAAAAAGCTTGATTCCGGTGATATTGATTTTGCCATTTTAGAGGGCGATTATCCAGAAACGCTTTATGCGCATAAATCCTATGTTACCGAGCCCTTTATCCCCATATGCAGTAAGGATTATTCCTTTGCAAAAGAGCCAACAACCATTTCCGATTTAACCAGTGAACGCCTGTTAGTTCGTGAATCCGGCTCCGGCACGCGTTCTATCTTAGAGCATGCGTTACTGAATTATCACATCAGTTTTGAAGACTTTCCGAATACGATTACCATTGGAAACATGAATGCCATTAAAGAAATGGTTATTGCCGGGTGCGGTATCAGCTTTCTGTACGAATCCGCTGTTCGCAAGGAATTGGAAGATGGAATCATCAAAAAAATCCCCCTACAGGATTTCTCCCTTCAACACGAAATCTCTATCGTATGGAAGAAAAACAACCTGTTTGAGGATTCTTTTCAAGAGCTTTTTGACGAATTATTTTAATATCTTTTTCATCTGTGCAAGGCGCAAATCAAACTGCTCATAGAAATCTCGTTCCTGGTCGTAAGGCTCGATATAGAAATACTGCAATATCTGCATGGTGATTTTCTTAATCAGTTCATCATCTGCCTTTTCCTGCAAATATGCCTGTACTTCCTTCAAGAAATAATGCCAGTCTGCAACAAATTTCTGATTACGCTTTACATCCGGCGTGTCAATCCACTTACTGACTTTTACCTTGGACTTATTCTCTTTTGCACACTCATGTACCTGCAAAATATAGGAAAAGCTGTTATCTTCGTAGATTCTTCCTAACGGAAAGATTCGACAAATCCCCGGACGATGAGGATGAATGCTGCAACGCCCTTCTTCATTTAAAAAGACACAAGGCTCTCCCTCTTTTGCCACGTCCATTCTTAAGTTTGGCAAAATCACACCATCTACGATATTTAATTCTATCTTTTCACCAAGCAGCGCTTCAAATTTGAGTCCTAAGCCAGTCGCAATACGGTGCAAATCCAATGGGTCAAGTACAATCGAATTCCCCATTCCATGACAGCACGCACTACAACCCTTACAATCGTCACAATCTGCCTTTACCATATCTGTTAACTGATAACGCTTACCATCTGTTATTTGATCTAAATCACATTCTCTTAACATATCTTCTAACTGCTCCTATAGTCTTTTGTCATTCCTTACTAGTATGATTCAATATGGCAAGAATCCTGTCACCATATTTTTCAACTTTCACTTCACCAAAACCGGATACCGACAATAGTTCCTGCTTATTGGTGGGATACTTTTCAAGCAAATCGTTCATTTGAGCATCATTGAAAATATAATAAGGCTTGATTCCTTCTTTTCTGCTTTGCTCTAATCGAAATGCTTTTAACTTTCTAATCTGTTCTTCTCTGTCTTCTTCCAACACTTCATTTGCATCTACCTGAACATCATCATTTGCCATCGCTTCATCCGGCTGATTAGTGTTTTTTTCATCCATTTCCTGTACTAACTTTTGATACTGCAATGTGTAATCTGAACTTTTCTGTTGATTATGGTCCAGATAAAATTGCGCCAATTTGCGCATTTCTTCTTCCTTCATATTGGTATCATTGGATGACGCATCCATATTTTTTATGTATTGGATTAATTAATCTGCTCGGATTACCTTTTCCTTTACTTCTTTTTTGGCAAAACGATCATTCAAAATAGTTTTTGGATTTGCTAATACGACGATTGCTTTATGCATATTATCAAAGTTCTTTTCAAACAACATTTTCGTAAAAAAATTACTCTTTCTGCTCTTTCGCAATTCCTTGAGCACAAGCATATGCCGTTCATTTTGTGTAATCGGTGATTCCATACCTTCTTTTACCCATTTTCCAGCCACCTGACAGCTTCGGATAAAATTACCCTTATTATCAATCTCAATATTACCATATAAATTCTTGCATTCAATTACATAAATGTGCTTTCTAGTAATCACAAGATAATCTATCTGCGCCGACATTTCACCATAAGTAAGATATAAATCATGTAGCACAAACATATCGATTCCGCTATTCTTTAATTGGAAAGCAATATTTTGTTCTCCTTTTTCTCCATACGAAGCTTGATTAATCTGTTTCTCTATTTTCTTTTTTAATTCGCCAGAAGCCTGTTCCTTCAGAATCTCTAGTTTTTCTATATACTCTGCAACATCACTTGTTTCTTTCAAGAACACCGTTCCTATTCTCTTTGTGAATAATCCCATTTACGATTCTCCTTAAACAGCAAACATACATAGATACCTTTTTATTATATCATAACTTTTTATGCGCGAAAATAAGATACTCAACTTTCCCATCCTTCCAAAAGACTGGAATGATTGAAAAATCAAGCGTT
>CAYUKO010000162.1:0-7768 GCA_964445375.1 uncultured Roseburia sp. | reverse complement strand
CTGATGGTCTTGCTCTTGGTAAGGGTGTATTAATCTGTAACACCTCTAAGGTGTTACAGATTAATACACCCTTACCAAGAGCAAGACCATCAGCCTTCAATACGATAGGGAACTCTGCTGTTTCCAGATACTTGATTGCATCATCTGCATTATCAAAGTTCTCGTATGCTGCTGTCGGAATATTATATTTCTTCATTAAATCCTTAGAAAATGCCTTGGAACCTTCCAGAATCGCTGCATTCTTTCTAGGTCCAAATGCTCTAAGTCCTGCATTCTCTAACTCATCAATCAAACCACCTACTAAAGGATCATCCATTCCTACGATGGTAAGGTCTATTTCTTTCTCCTTAGCAAATGCTACAATTTTATCAAATTCCATTGCACCGATTGGTACACATTCTGCGATCATACCAATACCTGCATTACCCGGTGCACAGTATATTTTATCAACCTTTGGGCTCTTAGCTACGCTTGTTGCGATAGCATGCTCTCTTCCGCCGCTTCCAACGATTAATACTTTCATTTTATGCCTCCATAATATTTCATTTACTGCAAATTTGAGTTTATCTCAAATTTGTAACGAAAAAATCTACCGCATATGGATTTTTTCGTTTGCGATCATATTAATTGCCTGTGGTAAAATCTTCCACTCTGCCTGTTCCATAACTCTCTGCTGTAAAGATTTTGGTGTATCATCCGTCAATACTTCTACTGCCTTCTGTAGGATAATTGGGCCAGTATCCGTTCCTTCATCAACAAAGTGTACGGTTGCTCCAGTTACCTTTACACCTCTCTCCAATGCTGCTTCATGAACCTTTAAACCATAATAGCCAGTTCCACAGAACGATGGAATCAGAGATGGATGAATATTTATAATACGATTGCGATACTTCTGTATCATCTTTGCCGGAATCACAACAAGGAATCCTGCCAATACAACCAAATCCGGCTCCACTTCATCAATGGCAGCAAGAAGAGCTTCATTAAAAAGCTCTCTTGTCTCATAGTCCTTAGGCGAAACCGCAAGCGCATCAATGCCATGCTTCTGCGCTCTTTCTAATGCAAATACACCTTTATTGTTGCTGATTACTCTTACGATTTCTGTATTTGTAATCGTTCCTGCATCAATCGCATCAATAATTGCCTGTAAGTTCGTACCACCACCGGATACGCACACACATACTTTTAGCATAATGTTACTCCTTTTTCGCCAGCCTTGATTTCACCAACGATATATGCAGTATCTCCAGCAGCCTTAATAGCTTCCATTGCCTTATCTACATCAGCAGGATCAACAGCAACAATCATACCAAGACCCATGTTAAAGGTGTTATACATCATCTGTTCTTCAATATTACCAGTCTTCTGCATTAACTTAAAGATTGCAGGTACTTCATAGCTGTCCTTCTTAACAACTGCATGCATACCTTCTGGAAGCATTCTTGGAATATTTTCATAGAATCCGCCACCTGTGATATGGCTGCAAGCCTTAACACGAACGCCTGCTTCCTTTACATTCTTAAGTGCCTGAACGTAGATTCTTGTTGGAGCAAGTAAAGCTTCTCCAAGAGTCTTACCTAATTCATCATAATATGTGTCAAGACTTTCCTTGGTCATCTCAAATACTTTTCTAACTAATGAGAAACCATTGCTGTGTACGCCTGATGAAGCGATACCAATCAATACATCGCCATCCTTTAAGTCAGCACCTGTAATAAGATCCTTCTTATCAACAACACCAACTGCAAAACCTGCAAGATCGTACTCATCCTCTGGCATTAATCCCGGATGCTCTGCTGTCTCACCACCAACAAGAGCTGCACCAGACTGCTTACAGCCTTCTGCTACACCTGCAACGATAGTTGCAATCTTCTCAGGATAGTTCTTACCACATGCAATATAATCAAGAAAGAATAAAGGTTCTCCACCTGCACATGCAACGTCATTTACACACATAGCAACACAGTCAATACCGATTGTGTCATGTTTATCCATAAGGAATGCAAGCTTAACCTTTGTTCCACATCCATCTGTACCAGATAAAAGAACAGGGTCCTCCATCTCCTTAATCTTTGCTAAAGAGAAAGCACCTGAGAATCCACCAAGACCTCCAAGAACTTCTTCTCTCATAGTCTCCTTAACATGCTTCTTCATCAATTCTACTGACTTGTATCCTGCTTCAATATCAACACCAGCGTTCTTATAATCCATCATTTCTTCTGTTCCTTTCCAATATGAGAATTTGCATTCATCAAAAATTAATCTATTTCTCTAAGTACTTCTTGTATCCGATTTCCTGTAACTTTACATCCTTTGCTTCTACCTGGCTCTTAAGCTTTGCAGAATAATCCTTAAGCTTCTGTAAAAGCTCTGCATCACTTGTAGCAAGAATCTTTGCTGCAAGAAGTCCTGCGTTTGCACCACCATTGATTGCTACTGTTGCAACTGGAATACCAGAAGGCATCTGTACGATAGAATACAGGGAATCACGTCCTCCAAGTGATGTTGTATGCATTGGAATACCGATAACAGGCATAGGGAAGATTGCTGCACACATACCTGGCAAATGCGCTGCCATTCCTGCTCCTGCAATAATAACCTTAAAGCCCTTGCTTTCAGCAGACTTTGCATACTCAAAAAATACATCTGGTTCTCTATGAGCTGAAATAATTGTCATTTCATAAGAAACTCCAAGTTCATCTAAAATTTCAGCGGCTTTCGCCATAATAGGCATATCTGAGTCAGAACCCATTACAATACCAACCTGTGCCATAATAATCCTCCTAAATATCTTCTTCTCGTAACCACTTTATAGCTTCGCAGTTACTATTATTTTATAAGCGCTCTATTTTACATAGCACGCCTAATTCTACTTTTACAGTTTACAAACAATCCTTGCCTACGTCAACTCAAATATTGATTTTTTTCAACAAGAATCAAAAAGAATGTCTATTATTTATCAAAAGGCTCATTAAGTGCCTCACAACCTTCTAATACAAATCTTCCTTCTATAATAATAGGATAGGAATTGCCCTGATCATCATAAGCAATGATGGAACCAAGCTCATCATAAGGAATCGTAATATCCGTGTGACATCCAAAATATGCCTTGGAAGGATCGGTCTTACGAAGAATCGAAACAGAATTATCTCTTGCAACGATTTCTTTTCCATCCTCATTATATACCTTTACATCCTCGCTACGGGAATAGCAGGTATCGCCTACTGCAAAATGCGGTCCTGTCTTCTCTGCGATCAAAATCGGGAAACGGCTTCCAATATCATATTTCTTCGCAGTCATATACGCAGTTGTGTTCGTTCCAATCGCAAACTCACCAAGAGGCAGCGTATCATAATGATAAAGAACATTCGCCTTTATATATTCCTTATTCTTCTCCTCGTCAGCAAAATTCGTACAGGTGTAATCCTTAATCTTACCATCTTCAAAGGTCATTTCCAGATTGTGATATTCCAATTCGTTTAAGAACACGCGGCTTACATGAAGCGTACCTCTTGTTCCCTCCAAAACAGGCGAAGTAAACACCTCACCAACCGGAATATTCACGTCTGCAACACAGTTTTCAAAAATGGCCTCCTTATCAGGATCCGTTATTGGATACAACTTGATGTGCATATCCGTTTTATTACCATTCATACCCTTTACTTCAACATATGTTGCCTTATTCAGGGTATCAATGATAATCGCCTGCATTCTCTCATAAGACTGATAGTCCAAAGTGTTTATCTTGATTGTTTCGTCAAAGATTTCCTCAAACTGCTCTCCAATCTCAGGAATTGGAAAAGCAATAATGGTAAAACTTCTCTCCTCGCCATTGATATACTCATACGTAATTCCTGTAGAAGCACCTGTATATTCTGAGGAAAGCTTCTGCTGCTCCTCACTCAAGTTACATACCTCGCTCTTAGATACTGGTGCAAACGGTTCTTCACCAAATACCTCGATTACGGCAGGTCCTGCATACTTTGCTGCTTTCTCCTTCACTTCCTCATACGCCTGTCTTAATACTTCCAGCTTTCTGTTTACAAGCTTCTTATCAAGGAAAAGGGCAATGTCATCCTTATGGTCATACTCAAACTGCTTATTTGCAATCGCTCCATAATAGCCAATCTTGAGATTACCTTTCTTATGGAAAATACTTGCAGATGCTCTATACATGGTTGGTCTTAAGCCTAGTTTTGCAAAATTCCCAATGGCTGCCTTTACGATTCGTTCAAAACCAACCACAAATCTTACATCAACAATTTCCTTCTTGCTTAAATCCTTGTTTCCTTTTACAAAACCGATACGATATCCTTCCGAATAGGTATCTGCTATCATCTGTATCTTCTCTTGGGGCATGGATGCAAGAAAATCCGCCATCTGCTCTGTTTCTTCTGTCACATACTCACCGTACTGATACAGATAACGAACATCTGTCAAATCACTGTTCATAATAATCTTTGTTGCAAAATCGCAATCCGAATCAACCTGTGTTCTGACTCTCCACTCTACTGCCGGTTCCGAATAATCACTGACAAACCAGTATAATGTCTCTTTCAATTCCTTCTCTTCCGGTTCTTCCAAACCTTCCGAACACGCATAAGCAAATGCATTATATACCTCTACGAACAGTTCCATTCGGATAACCTGTTCCTCTAACATCCCTTCAAATACATATGGAATGATGCAGCGAAGCTCTGTATAGAGAAATGACAACATTCTTCCCATCTGTAATCCAAATTTTTCACAGCACACAGAAGGATTGGCATAACTACTATCATAATTGGTGCCAAGAATATCCTCATACATCGCGCGATTCATGCTACGTAATTCATCCAGGGATGCTTTCTGTAAATAGCCTTCCTGTAACTGCTTCTTCGTATCCCTCATCAATAATAAGAACTGTGCCGTTTTACAGAAATAGTCCTTATATTTATCGGAAACCTCCTGTGTCCCTGCAATCTCCTCTACTCTTTCACAGGAAAGTTCAAATCTCTCTTCCAAAAAAGTCATACTCATTTACACTCCTAAATATAAAATAAATCCACCCGCTAATATCGTGATACTATTTAGTATGATTCCCAATACAGGAAATAATCTATAGATATCTTTCTCCATGCATGCGCGGATTGCCAACACCAATCCCACAATGGCAAAAAGCAAAGAAAGAAGAATTACCGTTCCATACTGCATAGGTGCCACACCCTTATTCAGATACGTCAGATAGATTGCAAGTCCTACGGAAACCATTGCAATCGTACCTAGTATAGAAGCCATAATTCCCTGTTGTGGGTTCTTCTTATTTGTAAATTTATATCCTGGTCTATGAAACATAAAGCCTCCATACAGTAAAAGGGCATTCCCTGCGAAATGCCCATCTACTCATTCGTTAAAATAATATTTTTGACTTATTTGCCAAAAGCTTTGCACCACTGATAATCAGTAAAACGCCGCTAACAACACCGGTCACGATAGAAACTACACCAACTACAATAGAAAGTGCTCCGGAATGTCCCATGGTCTTATATACTTTTTCTTCCATCTACCTAACCTCTTCCTTACCGATATTATTTCGCACCATACTGTGCATAATATGCATCAATTGCTTCCTTCATCTTATCGTCAATTAATACTTTTCCGTTGTAAGGTCTGTTGTATAAATATTCAACAACTTCTTCCATAGTAACGATTGCGCCTGTTTCAATTCCGTATACTTCACGAATCTCAGCAAGTGCATTCTGCTGTGTCTTACCACGCTCCTGACGATTTAAGCTGACCATAAGACCAACTACATCCACATTTGCCTGGCTCTTAAGAATCGGGAAGGTTTCTTCGATAGACTTACCTGATGTGGTAACGTCCTCGATAATAACAACCTTATCTCCATCATTTAAATCACTACCAAGGAGAATTCCTACATCTCCATGATCCTTGATTTCTTTTCTATTAGAACAATATCTGATATCTCTTCCATACAACTCGCTAAATGCAATTGTTGTTGCTACACCAAGAGGAATTCCCTTGTATGCAGGTCCAAAAAGTACATCAAAATCAGTACCATAATTATCATGAATTGCCTGTGCATAGAACTGACCCAATTTTCTTAACTGTGAACCTGTTACATAAGCTCCTGCATTCATGAAGAAAGGAGATTTTCTACCACTCTTTAAGGTAAACTCACCGAATTTTAAGACATTACTGTCTACCATAAACTCTATAAACTCTTTCTTGTACTGTTCCATATTGTTAAAACCTCCTGTATTTACGAGCTTTGCTCTGTTTTCTCTTTTCTTAAAAATGTACTACTACACCATTTTTACACCATTCTTTTTCAACCACTACACCACTTTTTCCATCAACCTCATTGCTTCAAACAAAGTATCATCTGTTACATGACAATACAAATCCATAGTCATCTGCAATGAACCATGCCCTAATATCTTCTGCAAGGTCTTTGGCTGCATTCCGTTTTCAATTGCTCTTGTGGCAAAGGTATGGCGAAAACAATGTGGTGAGAACTTCTCAAATTCCGGATATTTCTTTTGTATGTTGCGGACACAGGCTTCTATGCCTTCCTGTACGATAAACTGCTGTGTCGGACGGTTATTCTTCGTCACAAACACCAAATCCTCATACTCTTCCAAAGCCTTTCTGCCTTTCAACTCAATTTCCAGTTTCCAAACTCGTTGTCTCCGCAAGGCTTCATAGGCTTTCTGCGTCAGCGGAATGGTTCTTCTGCCGTTCTTCGTCTTGGTGTCGTGCATTTCAAAGATGTATTTCCCATCCTTTTGGAAATAACACAATGTATGCCGTACATGCAACGCACGCTTTTTCATGTCTATATCCGACCAAGTCAATGCCATCAGTTCTCCGATACGCAATCCTGTTTCCAATGCCACAATAAAGAGATTATAATAAATACTCGATTCTGCCTGCTTTAGAAAAACCTCCGTCTCTTTAACAGTAAGTACCCGACGCTCCTTTTTGTCCTCTTGACTAACTCTGGTATTGATTTGCTTTGCCACATTCTTGATTAGCAAATCTGCATCAATGGCTTTCTCCAGCATATCTGCCAAAATCTTTTTAGAGTTCTTCCGCTTATTGTCACTTCGAAGTTCATTGAACACTTGCTGTAATACGATGAGATTTAGATTGGTCAGCTTTATCCAACCAAGCTCCTTTTGGATTCTTCTGTAATGACCTGCATATGTCTCTTTTGTAGAGCTTCTGCAATTCTTCTTACAGGTATTCATCCGAATCTCGTTCAACGTTTTCGCATAAATCGTCTCTCTTTTACCGAAGCGATTCACAAAATGTGCCTGATACAGACCATCCTTCCTCTGTGAAATTCCTTTACCTAATTCTTTACCATTAAGGGATTTCCCCATTTGTGCCTCCTTCCTAGGCTGTAGCTTAGAAAAGGAAACATCAAATATCCCATCTATACTACCATAAAACCTTGAATTTTTCAACCATTTCAGCGTGTCGTTTGGTATATATCGCAAATACATTAACACCACATTTTTCACCTACAAGATTTGATTTATTAACCATGCATCTAACCTACCTTTGTGTGCATATAGTCTGTTACCTATACGAATGGTAAAGTTGTTTTTCGGATCAGCAAGGAGTTCTCTTGCCTTGGTCTGACCGATACCCAAATACTCACACACCTCTTTCACATTGAGTAATGCTTTTTTATCAATCTTATTAATCATCAATCACCTTCACTCCTCTCTCTTCCAGTTTCTGTTTTAACTTAATTGCC
>CAYUKO010000161.1:0-7900 GCA_964445375.1 uncultured Roseburia sp. | reverse complement strand
TTGGTAAAACTACTTTGTTAAAGAGTATTCTTGGTCTGATTCCACCATTAAATGGTGGTGTCGAACTTGGAGATTATCTGGAAATCGGATATTTTGAACAGGAAATGGACCAGTCTGTGACAACAACCTGTATCGAAGAAATCTGGAATGAATTCCCTTCCTTTACCCAGTATGAGGTTCGTTCTGCGCTTGCAAAATGTGGTCTTACAACAAAGCATATTGAAAGTAAGGTTAAAGTCCTTAGCGGTGGTGAACAGGCGAAAGTCAGACTTTGTAAACTGTTGAATAAAGAAACCAATATTTTATTACTCGACGAGCCGACAAACCATCTCGATGTGGATGCAAAGACTGAGTTAAAACGTGCTTTACAGGAATATAAGGGCAGTATCTTAATGGTATGCCATGAACCGGAATTCTATGACGGGCTGGCTACGGATGTGTGGGACTGCTCACAGTGGAGCTTGAGAATATGATAATAAAGAGAGGCATCTCTGCCTCTCTTTTTACGCTCTTGACATCTCAAGCAGCTTGTTCTTTAATTGATTCTCCATATCTGCAAGCTCGGCTTCTGCGACTTTTCGCTTCTCCTTGCCTTCGGTCTGTATCTTCATCACTTCGTCTAAGGTAGAAATTAAGGTCTGGTTGGTATGCTTTAAGGTTTCCATATCTACAATACCACGCTCTGCTTCCTTGGCGCTTTCAATGGTAGCTACTTTCAAAGCATCTGCATTCTTTTTCAACAATGCATTCGTCATATCTGTAACCTCTCGCTGCGCTCTTGCTGCCTGTGTGGAATGCTCTACTCCAATGGCAATGACCATCTGATTCTTCCACAATGGAATGGTATTTACAATGGTAGACTGAATCTTTTCTGCCATGACGGTATCGGACTGCTGCACCATACGAATCTGTGGTGCTGTCTGTACGGATACGGTTCTTGTCAGTTCCAGGTCATAAAGCTTCTTCTCAAAGCGCTCGCATAAGTTTGCTAAATCCTTAGCTGCCTGCGCATCCTCTGGTAATCCGCTCATGGAAGCCTTCTGCTGAAGCTCTGGAAGCTGTGTATTTCTTACTTCCATTAACTTCTTCTTACCAGCAAGAATATACATGGACAATTCCTTGAAATAACTAAGGTTCATGGCGTACATACGGTCTAAGACTTCTACGTCCTTTAACAGCTGAATCTGATGTCCTTCCAATACCTTAACGATATCGTTGACATTGCCTTCTACCTTATTGTATTTTGCTTTCATGGCGTTAAGCTTATTCTCGCCTTTCTTAAATAAACCGAACAATCCCTTGGACTCTTCTTCTGCATCAAAGCTCTTTAACTCGGTAACAAGTCCGGCTATCATATCGCCTACTTCTCCCATATCCTTGGTACGCACATTTTCTAATGCCTTTTCGGAGAAGTCTGCCATTTTCTTCTGGGTACCAACACCATATTGTAAGATAGCTCCTGAATTATGCAGATCAATCTGTGCTGCAAAGGAGTCTACCATTTTCTTCTCTTCTTCTGTCAGCATGGAATCGTCTAAGACTTCCTGCTTCGCTGGCTCTTCTACGGGCAGATTTGGTGCCTCTGGTGCTGCGTCAAATACTAATGATGGTGCAACGGGTACTGCCGCTGCTGTTTTTGCAAATTCTTCAAAATTTTCTGTCATGTTAATAACCTCTTACCTTTCTTATACTCTCTCAATTTTTTATTTGATTTTATGACTTAAAGTCCTTATTCTCTGTTAATCCTTCCTGTGCCATCATGGTCTTCATAACAGAGATATCTGAAGAAATGTCCCATGCGATATCTTCAAACATGCTGTCGAGCAGCTTTTCAAATGCTGCATTGATGATATCCAGTACATCCTCGATTTCTTTCTTGGTTGCTAAAATATTCTCGCCTGCAATATCCTGCTTGTCCAGGTCAATATAAGCATTTAGCAGCTTTATTGTTGTTGGCAGATAATAATCCATGAGCTTATGCAAGTCCTCTGCACTTTCCGGATGTTTCTTCACCTGTTCAAAGATTCTGCTCATAATAGCTTCCAGCTTATAAAGCTTATTGGAAACCTCTTCATTTGGAATGAGGTCATTGCATTCACGAACGGTACGGATATAAGCTTCTCCATCCTGTAAGATTTTCTCTTCCTGTGAGCTGTATGTCGTACTCTTCTCTGCTTTCTTTTCCTGCGACTGCATTTTTATCTTTTGTACAGACTCTTCTGCTTCTCTGTTTCTTCGTGCCTCTTCTGCCTGCTGGTACTGTTGATATGCTTCATCGGTCAGCATAAAGGTTGTTTCTTTTGCATCCAGACGTCCCTGTAAAAACATACTTTTCTGTGTCATCAGTTTTAAATCACGAAGAATTGTCTTTCTCTCACGGCCTGTCTGTCTTGCCAAATCCTCTATGGCAACATAACTTCGGTTTCCAATGACTCTTGCATAATGACGGAAACGGCTGACCAGCCCTATTTTTTTGCTGCCTTTTACAATATTTAGAATACTGCCGCCTGTTAATACGCCAAATATAATAGTCAGTGCGATAAACAGACCACTCTGATCTATGATAAGTATTAAAAACATAATCAAAGCAGTAATACCAAACCCGGTTGTTCCGACGATACCTCCAACCAGCTGAAACGGTCCTGCAATTCTTCCTGCTGGTTTTCTTGTTACGATTTCCTGCCTTGGAATTCTTACTACCTGATTCTGGTATGTGTTCTGATATGTATTTTGTTGATGATACGTATTATTTGTATGACTTTTTTGTTGTGTCTGATTGCTAAAGGTACTTTGGTTTACTTCCTCTTTTACCTGATTCACCACTTGATTTACAGTATCACTTACTTTATCACTAAGCCCACTGTAATCATTACGATTAATCGCATCTGCAACGGCGTTTAAAATATCTCCCCCGGCATTGCATATGTCTTTGATGTCCATGTTCTCATCCGCTCTTTCTCTTTTTATGTTTTTATATAAATTTTTCCTTTTACTATGAATTATAAAAGATGTGCTAAAATTGTGCAACCGCTTTAAGCGGGATTACATAAAATAAAGAATGTACATTATTTATGCAAGCAGCGTAAATTAACATTGTGCAACAAGACTGAAACTGTCAGAAAATAACGATTTTTTACATTTCAGAGGCTAATTATTACATTTGAGTTGCTTTTCCTTCTATTTTCTTATATATTTACGAGCAGATAAATTTATCTGTTCTGGCATATCTGAATTTCAATTTTATACTTATACGTTTCTTGAAATCCTTTTTTCACTAGAACATTCCCTTTTACTTTTACAAAATTATTATTATAATGGAGGTAGCATGAAACTAAATAAATGGAATATAAGCAGATTCTGGCGTCGGTTGAATCCTCGAAGGAAATATAAGGATAAACTTTTTCAGCGAGTCTTTTGTGAGAAGCAGGATTTATTGGACTTATATAATGCTGTAAATCAAACTTCTTATACGAATCCAGATGACTTGGAAATTACTACTTTAGAAGATGTCATCTATCTTTCTATGAAAAATGATCTATCTTTTATTATCTCATCGACGTTGAATCTGTACGAACATCAATCCACCTTTAATCCAAACATGCCGATACGAGGGCTGATTTATTTTGCAAGGCTGTATGAAGCTTATATTAAACAACATACCTTAGACGTATATAGTCATCAGCGCATTTCCTTGCCTGCTCCGCAGTTTATTGTCTTTTACAACGGTAGGGAAAATCAACCGGATGAATTAATATTAAAGCTTTCCGATAGTTTTACACCTCATGTGCCAGAGCTTCATAATTCACCTGTTCTCGAATGTCAGGCTCGTATGCTAAATATTAACTATGGTCATAATCAAAAACTATTAGATAGTTGTAAAAGATTACATGACTATTCTTACTTTGTTGCAGAGGTTAATAGAAATCTTGATTTTGGATATGATTTAAAGGATGCTATTTATCATGCCATGAATGTTTGTATTAAAAAAGATGTTCTTTCTGATATTCTTGCAAAAAGTCAAAGTGAGGTCTTTAATATGTTATTAACCGAATACGATGAAAAACTGCACCTAAAAACCGTATATAACGAAGGACATGAAGACGGAACCAAAGAAGCACGTATTGAGGATATACGAAAAGCAATTATCATGATGCGCAAACTCAATACCCCAGAAGACACTATTTTTCAACTCATTTCTGAAGAATATGGCATGTCTGTCGAGGAGATTAAAAACATAATGAATCAATCATAACCATGAGACAAAGAAAATCCTCCCTAAATGTATTTAGTGGAGGATTTTCTTGGAGTTATAAAATAAGCATGTTTTATGACTGCTTTTTCTTAGATACTACATCAAAGATAACAGCTGCGAGTAATACAAGTCCTTTAACAACCTTCTGATAATTGGCATCTACACCCATGATGTTCATACCAAGGTTGATAACACCCATAAGGATAGCACCAACGATAACGCCTGGTACAGTACCTGTTCCACCGTAAGCTGATGCACCACCGATGAAGCAGGAACCAATCGCGTCCATTTCATAGTTTGTACCTGCTGTTGGGTTTGCAGAGTTAAGTCGTGCAATGGTAATCATACCTGCTACTGCTGCCAAAAATGCCATATTGAGGTAAGCAAGGAAGTAAACCTTATTGGTATTAATACCTGACAGCTTTGTCGCTTTTTTCATTTCCACCTACTGCATAGAAGTAACGTCCTGTTGTTGTTTTTGAAGTAATATAAGAGTAAATAAGAACAATTACTACAACCCATACCAATACGTATGGAATTCCTTTATGTAATGCAAGTTTATACATGAATGCAAGTACGGCTGCACAGATGACAACAGTCTTTGCAATGGTTCCACTTAGGCTATTCAGCTCATAGCCTTTCTTTGCTCTGTCCTTACGATTCTTAATCTGTAATGCGATAAAGATCACACAGGCAAGAACTCCAGCAAGCATACAGGTAACCTTGATTGACTTTACAGAACCAATCCCAATACGAAATACAACATCTGCTTTCGCACGCAGCTTTCTTGCAAGCTCTCTTGACTTCTCTATCATTTCGATTCTCTGTTCATAATCAAAGCTTTCTTCCTTACATGGCATGAAAACCGCAATCTTATTTGCCATGACATTGCCGACAATTCCAGGAAAATAGCTCTTAATCAACTCACGGATATCCCGATAATGGTTCTGTATCCTGACACCTGCTCCTACGGCATTGGTCATATGATTCTCCTGTTGGCTATCGCCGAAAATATAAGAGCGATATCCGGTGAAAACTGCTCTGCAAGCTCTATTACAGCTCTTCCTGTCTTTGCGGTTTCTACCTGACAAGTATCCCCGAAATTCTTTTCTATGATAAACTTAAGTGCATCCAACACAATTCCTTCATCATCTGCCAACATAATTTGATACATTCGCTATACTCCCCTCCAATATAGTTTTATCGCTACTTCTGTTCCCATATTTCTTCCGATGCTTGTAATCTCGATCACATCCTCCTTATTATAGAACATTCTAAGCCTCTGGATTACGTTATACAGGCCTACGCCATTTGACTTCTTCGACGGTTCCTCTTCCTTAAGCTGTCCTGACAGAATCTGATCAATCTTCTCCTGACTCATACCGATTCCATTATCACGAATACTGATGCACACATATTCTTCTTCTCTTGTTGCAGACAGCTCAATTCTTCCTTCCCCATCGATATCACGTATGCCGTAATTTACACTGTTTTCCACGATTGGCTGCAAGATCATCCCCGGCATGGTAATGCTTCTACAGGAATCGTCTACATCCATCTTAAAATGAATATCACCGGAAAAACGAACATTCAAAGTATTAAATAAAAAATGGGGATTAATCTGCGCCTGAAGGTACTTAAGCTGAGCATCCTTTAAGTGATTTTCCATTTTCAGTTCCTTCTCTTTCATCGCACTTTCCTGCTCCATATTTTGACGAATCTGTTCAATATATACTTTAATGCTTTGTACCATCTCATTGAATGCATACGTTACCACACCAATTTCATCATTGGTCGTAACCGGAAGAAGTTCCACCTCCAAATCCCCTTGCGCCACCTTATTTGCAGCAAGAGAAAGCTTTTTTAATGGCTGTGTCATTTCTCTTGTAAGGATAAATACCAATATTGTATTGGCGATTGCTACCAAAATTAAAATAATCGTATTCGTCATCTGCGAATAGTCCACTGCCGACTGCAAAATCTGATAGTTTCTGGAATTGGCAACAAAGCGCTGGTTATTCAAGCTATATATATGCGTGCTGATGATGTCATAAAGCTCGGTGGCTTCTTCATAATAAACCTTATACTTCTCGATATTTCGTCCACGCTTAGCATCTATGACCTTGTTCGTAATCTCCAGATATTCCATGGAAAGCCCACGGATATTTTTCTCCATCATTAAAAGCTCCTGATTTACAATATCATTATTCAGCTTTCTTACCATACTTAAGTATGCATCCTCATAGGTAAAATAATCCTGCATGGCATCTGTACTTTTTGTATTCAGATACTCTGTTAAAGAATCCTGTGTATGGTCGAGCAGATCCTGTAATTCATTTAAGCTGACATTCGTTGCATATACATTATCCAATCGCTGTATAATCCGATTCATACTTTGATATAACACAATATTTACAACCAGCAGTACCAGACAGGTCAGTAAAAAGACAGCAATGAGCTTAAACTGTATCGATTCTTTTTGTTGATTTTTTGTGTTTTTATCCCTATTGAATATCTGTTCCATTTTCTATGTATTCCCCTATATTCTCTGATGTAATCAGACTGACTGATACCGGCTTATATTCGCTGACATGACCGTCTTTCCAATATTCCGTCATTGCAGTAATGCACTCTTCTCCCATACCCTTTGTATCAAATGCAACCGTTGCCTGAAGGACATTTTTCTGGATGGCCTGCAAAATGGCATCGGAACTATAGCAACCGATTATCTCCACTTCTCCAACCTTGTTATAATCTACCACTGCCTGACATGCACTGGTGGTACTAAGCTTATCAAGGCAGATTAACACATACTGTCAGCATATCACTTGTAACATTCTGCAAAACCTGTTTTCCAAAGGTCTGTCCCAAATGATAGCTGTTAATTCCTACGTAACATTCTCTGGTGCTTTGGGTAGAATCTGACAGTACTGTCACAACAGGAATCTCTTTTTCCTCGGCTCTGGCACTTTCATAGACGGTCTTCCAGAAGGTGTCCTCTCTATTCTCTACAATCATGGCAATATGCTTCTCATATGTAGTCAGGTTCTCCTCTCCACGAACAACCTCTGCAATCATATATCGAAAATATAAAATACTTCCTGCTGTTAACAAGAAAATTATAAACAGAAAGCATATCATCACTTTATTAAATAATTATCTTCTCTTTTGGCTCATATATTTTCCCTTTAGCTAAATAGTTAAAAAATATTCTATTACAATCAGTTTACATAATAAATGTATATTTTTCCTAATCTTTTGCATGCATTTTTTAAGAATCAGAGATTTTCCACTGCTTCCACATACATATAAAAAGCTCCCAGAACTACGTCTGAGAGCATAGAAAATACTGTTTCTTTTATTTACAAACCATAGATATCACTGCTGCCGATATCATAATCTGAATAATTGCAAATTTGAATACGGTCTGGGCATTTGACCAGCTCTTATTCTTTCTTACATGGTCATGCAACGGTGTACGAATCTTAGTCAGAATCTTGATATGCAGGAAACGAAGAAGTGCAACCTTCACCAATCCAATACCACCATCTACCATTAACACACATGCAACAAGCAGATATAAAAATGGACTTCCAGTCTTCATGACTGCAATCGCAATGAAAAGACCAATTGCTCTGGAACCTGCAT
>CAYUKO010000160.1:0-7906 GCA_964445375.1 uncultured Roseburia sp. | reverse complement strand
AAACAGTGTTTATTTTATATAAAAAGTGATAAAATTTAAAAGAGTACACTTGATGAAGGGCAGGGAGAGCGAAATGGATAAAAAGAAGAGAATTACCATAGGCCTTTTGGTAAGTGGCATCATGGATGATTTTACAGTATCTGTCTGTCAGGGAGCTATGAAAGCAGCCAAGGATAAGAATGTAGAATTGGTCATTTTTCCCGGCAAATATTTAGACAGAGATTTAACCAATCGCAAAGAGATTATGTATGAGTATCAGTATAATACTCTGTTTTCCTTTGCCAGGGAAGAGAATCTGGATGCCATTTTAGTGTCTGCCGACAGTATTGGATGTTATACAACCGTTGAAAGGATTAAGAGGATGCTGTCTCAGTATGCAGGTATTCCCTGCGTGCTGATTGCATCTAAAATAGATGGTTATGTCAGTATCAATTACGACAATGCAAGCGGTATTAACGAAGCTATGGAGTATTTGATTCATCATTTAGAGTGCAGGAAAATCGGAATGATAGGTGGTCCTGCAACCAATACGGATGCATGTGAAAGAAAAAAAGCCTTTTTCCAAATGCTTAAGGAGAATGGACTTTCTTGTGAGGACAAGCTTTATGCAGAAGGGAATCTTTCCAGACATTCCAAGGAGGCTTTTCAGACTTTATTAGACAATAATCCGGATATTGAGGCAGTTTTCTGTGTCAATGATGATACGGCAATTGGGCTTTATGAGGAATTAAGAGAACGAAATCTTCAGCCGGGAAAGCAAGTCAAAGTATTTGGTTATGATAATCTTGTATTGTCAGCTAAGCTCAAACCGGCATTGTCTTCTGTTTGGGCGGATCCTGTGAAGCTTGGGGAAGATGCACTGGATATGGTATTGAAAATGGTTCAGGGAGATGTGGTCGAAAGCCGGATTCTTCCAACGAAATTTATCCGGCGTGATTCCTTTGGAGACAGAAAAACAGAAAGCAGGCAGGAAGACACTAAGCGTCTGGATCGAAAGTATATTGATCAATACTTTGATGATATTTTCTATCGTTATAGAAGTGATGACAGTGGCAGTGATTTTGGACATATCAAAGAGGCATTCCGGGAATTGATGGAGAAGCTGATTGCCATTTATGAACAGGAAATACCCTGGGAAGAAATGCGCGATGAAATCATGAGTCATGTAGATGTTTTTCTGGAGCATAAAGTATTGGATTATGCAGACATGGAGAACTTTCTGAAACATGTAGAAAAGATTTACAACATGATGAAAGCCAAATACCCGGATAAAGTGAATTCGCAATACATAAAAGGTATCTTTACTTCTCTTTACCGTAGAATCATTCTTGCCATAGACCAGCGCTATGGAGAGATGGCAGAGGCGCAGGAAGAGAAGAACTATGATATGAAGCTCTTTGTGAAGGATGTCATGGATTTTGAGCGAGGAAGCGATCAAAGCTATATGTCTTTGCTTGCGAATTTAGGCTGGCTGGATGTGAAAAATGCATATGTATATGTGTTTGAAAAGCCTATCATGCATCTGTTTGATGAAGAGATTACATTGCCTCATAAACTGTACCTAAAAGCAGCACTTAACAATGGAGAAGTACAGAGTATTCTGGCAACCAACCAGAAAACTTATATGAAGAATCTGTTTCACAGCGAGTTTATATTAAATCGTAAGACGCCAAAGGTTTTATTACCGCTGTTTTCCAATGAGATGCTCTATGGAGTTGTTTTATGTGATATGACAGAGAAAATATTTGAGCATGGAGATTTTATGGTCAATCTGTTTGGCTCTGCCGTGAAAATGATAGAGCTGTTAAAGGCAAATGACGAGATTCAGCATCAGCTGGAGGACAGCCTTGTTACTCTTAGAGAGAATAACATTGCGTTGGACACCTTGTCCAAATCAGATGGTCTTACCGGCATTTTAAACAGACGAGGATTCTTTGATGCCGCAGAAGAATTTATCGCGAAGAATGAAGGCGGTGACAGGGAAATCATCGTGGCATATATTGATATGAACAATTTGAAGATTGTAAATGACAGATATGGTCATGATGAAGGTGATTTCTCGATTAAGCTGATTGGTGATATGTTGATGCAGGAGGCTGGCACGCAGGGAATTGTAGGACGAATTGGTGGAGATGAATTTGCCATGGCAATGTTCTATGAGGAACAGGATAGAGCAGATTTTGTAAAAAGAATCTATACCAAGTTCAAAAACTATAATGAGACAAGTCCAAAGCCTTACAATATTACCGTATCCGCAGGAATCTGTGTTATCCATGTGGGTAAGCCGATGACTCTCAAAGAAGCATTGACACGTGCGGATGAAAGATTATATGAAGAAAAACAACACAGAGTAAAGACAGTTGCAAAATAAATTTATAGGAGCGTTGCTGCAGGGCAACGCTTTTATAATGGGCAGATAAGGATATATTGACGAACTTGTTAAAATGGGGTAAGGTAGACGAGTAAACATAAATATAGGAAGAAATACAAATTATAATGAGAGAGAAAGGAACATCTGATTATGGTATCACAAGATTATAAATCCATGTTAAATGGAAAATCGGTTATCCGTGAAATGTCAGCATGGGCAACCAAAAGAGGTGCTGAGATTGGCTATGAAAATGTCTTTGATTACAGTCTTGGAAATCCTTCCGTTCCGGTTCCACAGGAATTTACAGATACAATGATTGAGCTGTTACAGACAAAGAGCCCGATGGAGCTTCATGGCTACAGTCAGTCACAGGGTATACCGTCTGTCAGAGCAAAGCTTGCAGAATATCTGAATAAAACCTATGGCATGAATTACACCGCTGAGCATATATTTATGACATCGGGAGCAGCCGGTGCTGTTGCGCATGCTACAAGAGCGGTTACAAAACCTGGGGATGAAGTCATTACCTTTGCACCTTATTTCCCGGAATATCAGCAGTACATAAACAGAACCGGCGCGGTATTGAAGGTGGTAAAAGCGGATACAGAGCAGTTCCAGATTCATTTTGAAGAGCTGGAAAAGACAATCAATGAGAAGACGGCTGCCATTTTAATCAATACACCGAACAATCCATCCGGTACGGTTTATTCTACAAAGACTTTAGAGAAGCTTGCCGCATTGCTGGAAGCAAAGCAGAAGGAATATGGTCATGATATCTTTATTATTTCCGATGAGCCATACCGTGAAATCGTATTTGATGGCGTAGATGCACCTTATGTATCCAAGTTCTATGACAATACATTGTCCTGTTATTCCTATTCGAAGTCACTTTCCTTACCGGGAGAGCGTATCGGATATGTAGCAGCCAATCCAAAGTGTACGGATGCGGAATTGATTTCTGTAATCTGTAGCCAGATTTCCAGAGGTATCGGACACAACTGTCCTCCTTCTATCATCCAGCTTGCTGTAGCTGAGGTGTTAGGTAAAACCGCAGATTTATCCGTTTACGAGACGAATATGAACCTGATTTATGAGGAACTTGTAAAGCTTGGATTTACCTGTGTGAAGCCGGGTGGAACTTTCTATATCTTCCCGAAGGCATTGGAAGAGGATTCGATTGCATTCTGCCAGAAGGCATTAAAATATGACCTTGTATTAGTACCGGGCGATTCCTTTGGTTGTCCAGGTTTCTTCCGTATGGCATATTGTATTGACACGGAGAAGGTGGAACGTTCTCTTGTGGCACTTCGTAAATTCGTAGAGGCCGAATACAAATAGCAAAGTCAAGGAACGCAGGTTTTAGAAAGGTTTAGGTTATTGAGAGATGATTCAGGCAGGACTTGTTTTAGAAGGCGGCGGTATGAAGGGAATTTATACAGCAGGTGTTTTGGATTTCTTCATGGAAAAGGATTTATATTTTAACAAAAGAGGTTGGTTATATCAGACAGGCAGCTTCCAATCTTGGTATTTTGAAGCTGCGATATAAGAAATATCCAAAGGTATATGAGCTAATGGCAAACCGTCATAATGCGTATAATGAAACGCTCCGCTTCTTAGAGGAAGAGGAGGCAGCAGGACGTGCCTTTGTCATCCGTCCAAAGGAAGCAAATGACATTGGACGAATCGAGAAGGATAGGGCAAAGCTGGAAGCTTTATATGAATTAGGATATGAGGATGCAAAGAATTGTTATGAGAATATGATGCAATTCCTGCAAAAAGAATGAGAAAATTAGAAGAAGTATAGGGTGAGAAAATGTTAGAGATTTTAAAAGCAATATTATTTGGTATTGTGGAAGGTATTACAGAATGGCTTCCTGTCAGCAGTACCGGACACATGATTATTTTAGATGAGTTTATTAAGCTTGATTGTACACCGGAATTTTTGGAGATGTTTCTGGTTGTTATTCAGCTTGGAGCTATTTTGGCTGTTATTATATTATTCTGGAATAAGATATTCCCATTTCAGTTTAAGGATAAAAGTAAGCCTGTAGTGGAGATGGATAAAATCTGGCTGTGGATGAAAATTGTAGTAGCATGTATTCCGGCTGGAATGGTAGTTGTTCTTGGATTAGATGAGGTATGCGAAGAACTGTTTTATCATGCGGTTCCGGTAGCCATTGCACTGATTGTATTTGGTATTGCTTTTATCGTAATCGAGCGAAGAAATAAGGGTAAGGAAGCAAAGATTAATTCCTTAGAGGAGATTACCTTTAAGACAGCATTTTTAATCGGTATGTTCCAGTTGATAGCAGCACTGTTTCCAGGAACTTCAAGATCAGGTGCGACTATTGTTGGTGCGCTGTTAATCGGTGTATCAAGAACCGTTTCTTCGGAATTTACCTTTTTCCTTGCGATTCCGGTTATGCTCGGAGCAAGCTTACTTAAGATGTTGAAGTTTGGATTGGCTTTTACCGGTATGGAGTTTGCAGTGCTTGCAGTTGGAACGGTGGTAGCTTTCGTAGTATCTATCATCGTAATCAAGTTCCTTATGGACTACATTAAGAAGCATGACTTCCAGATTTTTGGATGGTACCGAATCGTACTTGGTGCAATTGTCATTCTGTTGAATGTATGTGGAGTTATCCAAGTATAAGATAAGAATAGAGAAAAACGCAAAACCGCCTGAAAGGGCGGTTTTATTTGTGTATGCACGCTTTGATGTTTGATTATTTCTGGTTTGGAATGCATATTTGTGAATAAATATACGTTTTGTGGAATTAGATTGAAAAAAGAGAGAAAATAACTTATAATTTCAAGAGAAAATAAAAATTTTCTAAATTCAAGTGTAGAGTAAAGAAACAAAGGAGAAAAAGTATGTTATTTCAAGTCTATGGTAACAATGCACTATATCAGTGGATTGCTATGATTGGTGTATTAGTCGGTTTGATTCTAATGAACGAGTTTGCAAGAAGAACGAAGATTGGTGGTTTGATTATGTTTGGTGCAGTACCTGCTGTATTGACCATCTATTTCATTGCGGTTGCAGTTGGGGCTGCAAGTGGCGCAGAATGGGCACTCAAAAATCAGACTTATTTATATATGAATGGTTGGTTTCATTATGCAAAGCTCTATGCAGCTCTAGCAGGTTGTATTGGCTTTATGATGATTAAGTATGAATGGGGAATCGGTAAGACACATTGGTTCAAGGCATACCCCTTTGCAATTGTTGCAATTAATATCTTAATCGCTGTTGCAAGTGACTTTGAATCAGCAATCAATGGTTGGTATACATGGTGGAAGTCCTCTGAGGGTGTATGGTTATATGGTGGCTGGCACAATGTTATGAACGGTATTGCCGGTGTGATTAATATTTTCTGTATGACAGGCTGGTGGGCTGTTTACTCTTCGAAGGATAAGAAGGATATGATCTGGCCGGATATGATATGGGTTTATATTCTGGCTTACGATATCTGGAACTTCGCTTATACTTATAACTGTCTGCCAACACATGCCTGGTTCTGTGGTATCGCATTACTTCTTGCACCAACGATTGCAGCAATGATTTGGAACAAGGGCGGTTGGATTATGAACCGTGCCAATACACTTTGTATCTGGTGTATGTTTGCACAGGTATTCCCATTATTCCAGGAGACTATGGCAGATGGAACGACCTTCTTTCCATGGGCAACCATATCTACACAGTATGTTGGTGGAGCAGAAGCAATGAGCAGTATTACAGCGGGAAGCTCTGTGGGGGCGAATCCAACAGCGATGACTATCGTGAGTGCAGTTGCGTTAGTCGTAAATATTGTTGCACTTGCTTATATCATAATTCATTCTGTAAAGACAAAGACCAATCCATACAAGGGAGAGGTATTTACAGAGTTCAAGTATTATCAGAAAGCAAAGGCAAGAGCAGACGTAAAATAGGCAAGAGATAAGGTGCTATCACTCAATTCGAGTGTAGCACCTTTTTGGTATCGTTATTCATTCTTTGACTCTTTTTCTTCTTTATAATAGGCTTTGATTCGAATTGCCTGATTGTGGTCACCAAAATCTTCACCGAATAAAGTACAGCCACCACAGTTAGCCGTTTCGCGGGGAGAGGTATTTACAGAGTTCAAGTATTATCAGAAAGCAAAGGCAAGAGCAGACGTAAAATAGGCAAGAGATAAGGTGCTATCACTCAATTCGAGTGTAGCACCTTTTTGGTATCGTTATTCATTCTTTGACTCTTTTTCTTCTTTATAATAGGCTTTGATTCGAATTGCCTGATTGTGGTCACCAAAATCTTCACCGAATAAAGTACAGCCACCACAGTTAGCCGTTTCGCGGGGAACTTCGAAACGAAGGGTAATGTAGCTGTTGTAATCAATGTTTAAATCTTCAATGGTGGTATTCGAAAGCTTCTTGGTGCCATCCATAAAAGTTCCTTCGCTGTTGATGATCAGAGTCTTTAACAAGCCGTATTGATTTAAAGATTCTGCCCACCAGGAAGGGGAAATATAACCTCTTCTTGCACCGTAATCTCCCGGGCTGACCCACATGCCCAGTGGTGTGCCGTTGATAGAAAAGTAGATATCAGACGGATAATCTTCATTGGTTTCGGGACATTCCGAAGAAATTTCAAAGGAAATATGAAGCTCGGTTAAGGTCTGTCCTGCCTGTAAATGATTCGGAAGATTATATTCAATATAACCGCTGGAGAACCAGAGAATGCCGGCATTGAAACGGTCAGGGAAGGAAAATACTCTTGGATCATCCAAAGAACCTATGATTTCTTTATTTGTTGCAAGACCACAGGTAGGTGTACCGTGGCAGGCGGTATAGTATCCAATGCGGATGTCATCGGTATAACAATGTCTTGCTTCTTTGACAGGGGCAAGATCGATCATAAGTCGGTCGTATTTGGGGAGGACAATCTTCATCGTACCTCTTTTTCCAGAGGTTGTTTTGATTTTGACAAGTCCTGCTTCTTCTAGTTTATTGACATGCATGGAAATGGCACCATTGGTTAGACCAAGTGCTTCTGCCAGATCATTCATGCTTAAGGAGTCATCTTCATATATCATTTCCATGATTTTTAAACGCATCGGAGTGCTTAATGCTTTGAAAACGGCTTCTGCTTCGCCGAGAGATTGAAAATATAACATGGTATCTATTCCTTTTTTATAATCCTATTACCTTTATCTATTATGATAATATGATAAGTAAAATATAAAGTCAATGCTATAATGGTTAAGTGGGTGCTAAACTATTGCTATGTGTTTTAGTATCAGCTCAAAAATAATAAAAAGACGCTTTCGCTTTCAGGATTGAGATAGTTTGAGTAAGTTTTGATTTCATAAAGTTATTTTGTGTTAAGTGTGTATATTCTATTTATCAATAGTGCTATTAATGAAAGAGAAATAGCTTCAAACATTCCGGTTGTTATAGAAGATGATATAGTAGGATATTTATAAAAAATGATAAATAAAGTAAATAATATGAACCAAATTAATATAGAACGTTTTTTCAATTGCTGCTGTTGTAGAG
>CAYUKO010000159.1:0-7939 GCA_964445375.1 uncultured Roseburia sp. | reverse complement strand
ATTCTTGGCATAAGGGACAACTTTCAATAATTTTAGCTATATAGGGGAGATCAACATCACTATATGAAAAACCATATGTATATATTGATGTGACTTCTCTTAGTTTTTTCCATAAAGAACTATTTTTAGAAATAATAGCTTCTACATCTTTAAATAAGGCGTCGTGAATGTTATTTAAAACCGAAGCAGAACCATATAAAATTTTTTCATAATCTTCGTAATCGAAATCTAAATTACCGTGTCCAAATATAAGTTTTTTATTTCCTTTTTGTCCATGGATATGCCAGATGTTTTCATAGTGGTAAACGGATTCTAATACATCAGTATAGTTGAAAGTAATAAAGAAATCTTCATTAGAAACTAATTTATCGAAATCAGTTTTCTTTTTAGTGTCAGTTATATCAATTTGATTTACCCAAGTGTTGAAAAAATATGGTATTTGTAAAACTGCCGCAGCGATTTGTAATGAACGATATTGATTTTCTAAAGAATGCTCCCATGCGTATTTTGGACAATCATCCTCGTAATTCCAACTTCCAAAGTAGTTATCGAAACACTCAGTATAATCAAGTTTTCCCATAGATTCTTCAATGTGTTTCCATTCAATATTTTCACTGTATATATCATTTATTAGGTGTCGCTCAGCATTATCTATCAAGTGCCATATTATGTTAGCTGCATTTTTGCGCTCACAATATAATTTACCATTCTTAAGTCTTATTGCAGGATTGGGCATATCTGATTTTATTATTTCTGGATTGTATTTTTCTAGGAAATTTTTAAAATCAGAGTATTTTGAATCTAACTGATGCGCAATATCAAATCCATTTCCTAAAATAAAAAGCTTCATTTTTCACCTTCCTTTTGTGCTAGTCCAATTCTATCCATAAACTCATCATGTGTCTTTTGTATCTGTAAATTCATAGGGAATGGTTCGGATTCTGGATAAATATCCATCCATAAATTGAATTTTGCTTCAGCTGCCAATAGAGCTTCACCTCGTGACTTCACGTCTTTTATTTTATTACATTCTTCCACTTCTTCCATATATTCTTCATAGCGGTCATGCCATGAACTCATCAATGTTAATGTTCCGAAACTAATTCCAATCATATCATTTCCATCTTTATCCTGATATTCAAAGAGATGTCCATCATATTGTCTAAAAATCTGAAAGAGTCTATGTATGGCTTTAATTCCATCAAAATCAGAATTGGCAAGTACTTCCGGATTGACGGCTAAAGCTTCGGCTATTTTTTCAAGAGAAGCTGGTTTTGGATTTCTTCTGCCACTTTCATAAGCACGAATATAAGCTTCGCTTGCACCAACCATTTCACCTAATTGTCTTTGGGTAAGACCACGTTCTTGACGGATTCGTCGTATATTTTCGCCTATTGTCATTGCAATATGCCTCCTGCTTTAAAGCTATATGTTACTTGATAATAAATATAGGATAACACATGAGCATAAAAAAAGAAAGCAAAAAGATATTGACACGTAACAAATGTTGCGATAATATATGGACGTAACAAAATGATACGCAATAGAAACAAAAAAGAAGAAAGAGAGGAAACGAGATGAACGAAAGAGTTTATTACAGTGCAGCAGAGATTGCACAGATGTTAGGAGTTAGCATGGGAAAGGCGTATAAGATTTTACGTGAAATGAATCAGGAACTGGCAGCGAAAGGATATTTAACCATTGCTGGTAAGATTCCGGTGGAATATTTTAAGGAAAAATGGTATGGAGCGGCGTAAGGAGGTGAATGTGTGAGTTGCAGTGCAAAAAAGGATCCAAATGGAACTTGGAGAATACAGTATCGATGGACGGATTGGACAGGAAAACATCGGAAATCACAAAAACGTGGTTTTAAGACAAAGCGTGAAGCGGAACAATGGTATGCCAATTTCTTATTACAGCAGTCATCGGACCCAAGTATGACGTTAGAGAGCTTTTGGGAGTTATATAAAGATGATATGGGAAAGCGATTGCGAAAGACTACCATGAAGCAAAAGGAATATATCGTGAAGGACAAGATATTACCTTATTTCGGAAAGACACCAATCAATGAGATTACAGCTCCCAAAATACGCAGGTGGCAAAGTGAAATGATGGCAAAGGGATTTAAGCCTACATATCTGAAAACAATCAATAATCAGCTAAATGCCATTATGAATTATGCAGTAAATTTCTATGATTTGAAATCGAATCCATGTCGTAAGGCAGGAAGTATGGGAAAGAGTAAAGCGGATGAAAAGCCTTATTGGACGGTAGAGGAATTTAGAGAATTTGAAAAGGCAATTATCGATAAGAGGGATGCGTGGCTAGGATTTAATATTCTTTTTTGGACAGGTATAAGACTTGGAGAATTGCTTGCATTAACAGTATCGGATTTTGATTTTGAAAAGGGTACTATGACAATTGATGAATCGTATACCAAGTTGGATGGTGAAGATTTGATTACAGCACCGAAAACGGAGAGTTCTAATAGAGTGATTACGCTTCATAAGGAATTGTTGGATGATGTGAAAGAGTATATTGATTCTCTCTATAAGGCGAAGCCAAAAACGCGATTATTTGCCGGAAGAACAAAACGTTATTTTGAGCATGAAATGGATAGAGGGATTAAGTTGTCGGGTGTAAAGAGAATTACGGTGCATTGTTGCAGACATTCCGCAGCCAGCTTGTTGTTACAATTAGGATTTAATCCTGTGGAAGTGGCAAAAAGATTAGGGCATGGAAAGGTAACTACTACTATAGAAACATATTGTCATCCTTCTTTGGATTCGCAAATGAAAATTGCTGACCGTTTGGGAAAGGTCAAGAGAGGAGAGGAAGATGGCGTGTAAGAGAGAACAGCGTCACAGACGGAACACAATTGCATTTTGGGTATCTGATGAAGAAAAGAACTTGATAGAAGCGAGAATTATTTTATCTGGTTTATCTAAGGGTGAATATTATCGTAGAGCTATTTTAGGTCAAGAGGTAAATGTGATAGTTGGTAATTATATGACAGAGCGAGTGATAATCGCATTAGAACGTTTCATGAAAGAAATGCCAAAGAATTCTTGTGAAGATATCCATATCATAAAAGAGTTAATGCAAGAGATTATAAATATCTGGAAAAAAAACATGCCCCTGCTGGTAACAAGGACATGTAGGAATAAAAGACAAAGCTTTCTATTCAATATTTTCGCAAAACATATTATAGCAAAGGCTTTTCAAAAAGAAAAGGGAGGAAAAGCTTATCGTTGAGTATTTTTACAGAAATTAAGGAGTTAGTTTTCTGCAAGACAGATTGCAGAAGGATATGGGTTAGAAGTGAAAAGGAATGGTTTAGCATGCTGTCCGTTTCATAATGATCATCATCCAAGTATGAAGATAGACCAATATTATTATTGCTTTGCCTGTGGAGCAAAAGGTGATGGAATTAATTATGTATCGGAGATGTTTGGATTATCACAATATGAAGCTGCTAAGAAGATAATTGCTAATTTTGGATTGAGTATTCATGTAGAAAATGAAATAAACACAGATGCTTTGAAGCTATGGAAAAAGAAAGAAGCAGAGAAAAAGCGTATTGTTGATATTAAGCAACGTTTTCAGATATGGTGTAATGACACGATTGTCACATTAAGGCAAAGTAGAAATGATATTGAAGAAATAAAAGAATTATTTAGGAATGTACCTTCAGAGAAAGTATTTGTGTCACAACATTATATACAGATTTTGCAAGATGAACCAAAGATAGAATATTGGTTGGATGTATTATGCATTGCTGATATGGGAGATAGACAAGAACTATTTATGAAGAACAGAAGGGAGGTGGAGTTGCTTGTTCAAAGAGTCAGACAATCAAGAAATGCAATCATGGGAAACAATCGGAGAAGTACTGGATAATGAATTTAGCACAGTAGAAAGTGTGAATGCTAATCTGGCAAAAACACATAAAGGAAAAGTAAAGCAGACTATAGATAATGCAATGATTATCTTTTATCAGGATCCGATATTGAAAAATGCTATTAAGAAAAATGAATTAACAGGAAAGACGGATATTGTAAAGGAATTAGGATGGAGACGTCATAGTTCCGGCATTACAGATACCGATGAATATCAGATACAAAGATATTTGGAAAAGAATTATGAATTTGTCAGCGATAAGGTAATTACAAAGGCTATGAATATAGTTGCCAGTGAGAATAGTTATCATCCGATTAGAGATTTTTTGGAAAGGTTGGAATGGGATGGAATAAGTCGTATTGATACATTATTGCCTAAATATCTTGGTGCAGATGATAACGAGTATACAAGAGAAGTTATGAGACTTCTTATGATGGCTGCAATAAAAAGAGTGTATGAGCCAGGATGTAAGTTCGAAATTATGGTTTGCTTGGTTGGTGGACAGGGAGCAGGTAAATCCACATTCTTTCGATTCCTGTCATGTATGGATGAATGGTTTTCGGATGATTTGAAAAGGCTGGATGATGATAATGTATTTCGTAAATTGCAAGGTCATTGGTTTATAGAAATGTCGGAAATGATTGCTACGGTAAATGCAAAATGTATCGAAGATATTAAATCGTTTATTAGCAGACAGAAAGAAACCTATAAGATTCCCTATGAGACACATCCAGAGGACAGACCAAGACAATGTGTATTTGTTGGAACTTCCAATAATATGGATTTTCTGCCATTGGATAGGACAGGAAATAGAAGGTTTGCTCCTATACAAGTTCATGCAGAACGTGTAGAAAAACATATTTTAGAGGATGAGGAAGAATCCAGAAAATACATCATTCAAGCATGGGCAGAGGCAATAGAGCTATATAGAAATAGCAACCATGATTTGAAATTGACCAAGAAAACAGAAGAGTATTTAAGAGAGCTACAGAAGCAGTTTATGCCGGAAGATACCAAGGTTGGAATTATTCAAGCATGGCTAGATGAATGTACCGAAGAATATGTTTGTAGCATGATGATTTACAGAGAAGCATTAAAGCATGAATTAGAAGAACCAAAGCAATGGGAAATCAGAGAGATTAATGGAATCATGAATGATAGCATTGATGGATGGAACACAATCACAAGTACACATCGTTTTGCAAAATACGGAATACAAAGAGGATGGAAAAGAGTAACAAATGATGATGGAATGTATCCGGTTCCAGATGGAGTGAAGATTCCATTTGATAACTAAGAAGTTTTTTATGCTCCGTTTACAAAGTTCGTTTACATGATTGTAAATTTGCTTGTTTACATGGAAATAGTGATAAATACAGGGTTTGTACAATTTGTAAACGAAGTAAACGCAGAAATAGCAAAAGAGAGGAAGAAATAAAATGCAAGAATATAACTATAATGGAAAATTGATTATTGGTGTAGACCATGGATATGGAAATATGAAAACAGCGCACAGAGTATTTAAGACAGGAATTGATGAGCTGGCAGAAGCTCCGATTGTAAGTGAGAATTTGGTGTATGGCGGTAAGTATTATGTGATAGGCGAATCACATCTTACCTATCAGGGAGATAAAACAGAAACAGAAGATTTCTTTCTTTTGACACTAGCTGCCATTGCGGAAGAACTGGCTTTTCGAGGAAGAACACAAGCAAATATATATCTGGCGGTAGGTTTACCGCTTGCATGGGCAAAGAGTCAGGGAAAAGCATTTAAAGAGTATTTGTTACAGAAGCAGGATTTGATGTTTGAATATCGTAAGCAGAGATATGAGATACATATTTGCGATGTGGCTATGTTTCCACAAGGTTTTGCGGCGATATGTCAATGTGGAAGAATGGAAGGTTTTAACATGATTGTAGATATTGGAAATGGAACCATGAATATCATGCAGATTCATAATGGAAAACCATTAGAGAAAAGCCTTATCACAGAAAAGTATGGCGTGTCATGTTGTATCAAAGAAATTCAGCATGAACTGACTAAAAACTATACAGATGAAGTTCCTGAGGAAATGGTAGAGCCATTATTACGAGGAAATAAGAGCAATTCATCAAAAAGAATTTTGGATGTGACAGAGACGATTGCGACCAGATATGCAAATGAGATTATGAAGCGATTGGTAAGCTATGGATATAAAGAAGAACTTATGAACCTATATGTAATCGGTGGTGGTGGATGTCTGCTAAAAAATTATACGGATGTTGTGGATAAAGAAGGAGTTTTCTTCATTGATGATATCTGTGCAAATGCAAAGGGATATGAGTATTTGGCTATCCAGAAGTTAAAAAGAGCGGAGAAAGGCTAATGCTTATGAAGAAAACATATCGATGTACAAATGTGAAATTCTGTATGGAAGATGAAGTACAGCGGAGAGCATGGGAGTATCTTCATAATGGCGAATGTAAAGACGGTTCCTATGGGAAGATACTATCAGAAGCACTCATAGAGGTATTGGAAAGAGAGAAATCGAGTTTTTTGCAGTCAGAATATATAGCAAATAATGTTCCACAAGAAACAGCAAGGCTTGTTTTAGAGGGAATAAAGGAACTGTTAAAAGAGACAGTTCAAACGAATGGAACAGCCATGCTAATGGATGAGACAATGCAAAAGCAGGAGGATGATATAGCGGAGGACATGTTGGACTTTGCTTTGGCTATGGGTGAATAGGCGGTACCGATTGGGTACCAAGTAGGAAAGGGAACGCCTATGTTTGGTACCGATACGGTACCAACACCCATAAGAAAGGCAGCGACTATGGAGCTGTTTTTCTTACCCATCAGTAAAGATGGGTTTGCATACCGAAGGTGTGCAAGAGCCTCGCAGAGCGCCGACCTTTGATATGCAATGTCAAAGGTAATAAGGCGTTACTTCTGGAAGAAGTAACAAGACCTTAGCGAGAAAGTCGCAAGCGACATTTCCTTTTATTAGCTAGGAAAATGCGGTAACGGGAATAATTTTAACAAGAATTTCGTAAGAAATGCTTGTTTGCGCGAGTGGTTGCGTATGTATTTTTGTTCTGACATAGTAGCGATAAGTACGAAGTATATAGAGTATATAAAATGGAGAAAGTAGGTGATATATGATTGGGAGCCAAAACAATATCATTTCCTAAAGGAAGAGGTCATTTAACGCATAATAATCGAAAATTTATTAGTAAAAATGTGGCACCGGAACGTATTTCTTGGAATCGAATCTATAAGCAGGAAACATTGGAAGATGCCTATGAAATATGTTTTGGACATGCACTTCGAGAATATAATGAAAATCAGAAGCGTAAGGACAGAAGAAAAGAGAATTATTTAAAAGAGATTGAGAACTCAGGTAATAAAGAAAAGCCTTTTTATGAGAATGTAGTGCAGATAGGAAAAATGACAGACACGTCAGTAGTTGATTCAAGGGGAAATCTTACTGAGGATGCAAAAGTAGCAATTGAAGTCTTGGAGCAGTACGCAAAGACATTTCAAGAACGTAAGAAGGTAATTGTGGAAGAGGAGAAGCGACAGAGGAAATATGAGGAACAGGAGATGGTGGATAGGAAAAGACGATGGCAGCATGAATTGTAGAAAAGAGGAAAATTGATAAGAAGTTAAGTGAATAAAAACGGGATAAATGTTTAAGCATTTATCTTGTTTTTGGGTAGAGAAATCCTCGCAAATGTAGTAGAATTATGGTGAGGTATTATGTGCAAATTTATAATAGAGAAATATGAAGAGAAAATGTTCAATGAACATTGAAGATAGAAGGGATTTGGACAATGACAATTACAGAACTTTTAAATAAATATGATATTAAACATGAAAAAATCAAAGCGGAAAAAGGGATAACTTTATTAAAGATAAAAGATACAAATGTTTTGTTTTGGATAAATGATAATAACATGTTTAAAATGAAAAGACAGTGGTTTGAAATTCTAGAGAGGGATTGTAAGCAATATATATTGTTTCTTTATGACAAGAAAGATAAAAAATATTATTATAT
>CAYUKO010000158.1:0-8204 GCA_964445375.1 uncultured Roseburia sp. | reverse complement strand
GCAAGAGCTGCTGCTGTAGGCTCGTTGATGATACGCTTAACATCAAGACCTGCAATCTTACCAGCATCCTTTGTAGCCTGACGCTCCGCATCGTTGAAGTATGCAGGAACAGTGATAACAGCTTCTGTAACCTTCTCGCCTAAGTAGCTTTCTGCATCAGCCTTTAACTTCTGAAGAATCATAGCAGAAATCTGCTGTGGAGAATACTTCTTATCATCAATTGTTCTGCCTCTGTCTGTACCCATATCTCTCTTGATAGAAGCGATTGTCTTGTCAGCATTGGTAACTGCCTGACGCTTTGCAGGTTCACCTACAAGTCTTTCTCCTGTCTTTGTAAAAGCAACAACAGATGGTGTTGTTCTTGCTCCTTCTGTATTAGCGATAACGGTTGGCTTACCACCTTCCATAACAGCTACACAGCTGTTTGTTGTACCTAAGTCAATACCAATAATTTTTCCCATGATTTTTTCCTCCTAATAATAATTTACTCAACTACAGCGACCATACTATGTCTAACTACTGTGTCGCGATATGTGTAACCTTTTTGTAACTCCTGTGCGATAATACCTGTTTCGTATTCTTCGCTTTCCACCTGCATAACTGCATTGTGAAGATTTGGATCGAATTCACAACCAACTGCTTCAATTGGCTTTACCTCAAGTTTATCAAGCTCTGCCATAAGCTGCTTGTAAACCATGTTCATTCCTTCTGCAAACGGCTGCTTCATTTCTTCCTCAGAAAGTCCTGCCAGACCTCTTTCAAAATTGTCTACCACTGGCAAAAGCTTTTCGATAACACTCTTTGCACCTGTTTCGAACATGGCGCTCTTTTCTTTCTCAGTACGCTTTCTGAAGTTATCAAATTCTGCCATCTGACGCTTTACTCTGTCTTCCAGTTCATCAATCTTTTCCTGAAGCTTGTTATCCTTCTTGTCGAAAATAGACTTTTTCTTACCGGATTTCTTATCCTGCTTTTCTTCCGAAGCTTCTTCATCAGAATTCTGTTCTGTTTCTATATCCTGTGCTTCTTCATTTGTTGCACTTTCTGCCTTAGCTTCTTCTGACTGGGTGGCTTCTTCCTCGAAAGAATTTTCTTCATTTAACTGTTCCTCGTTTAAATTCTTTTCCTCCACTCTTTTTCGTCATCCTTTCTTAAATTGTTTCTAATAAAAATTTACTAATCTTCTTTTTTATATAATGTATCCAGCTGACTCTTTAAAGTCTTCAGGGTACTGATTACCTTATCATAATCCATTCGTCTTGGTCCGACGATGCCTATCGTTCCCTTCATGCCTTCTTCCAATTCGTAGGTGGCTGTTACAACGCTGCAATCCTTCATTGTCTTAACCGGAGTCTCATTACCGATATAGACCTGAATGCCTGTGCCATTTTCATCGGTCAGAGTTTCCTGCACCAATTCCGATAACAGCTGCTTCTCTTCAAAGGTAGTAATCAATTCACTTGCTCTTTGATTATCAGAAAGCTCAGGATATTTGAAGATGTTGTTCGTACCGCTTGTATAAATCTCAATATCTTCGTCTTCCTTAATCACCGCTGCGACTGCATCCATGACCTCTGCAATAATGCCGTTATAAACGCCAGCCTGTTGTTTCAGCTTGGCTATCATGGCAAGATTGATTTCTTCGATTGGAAGCCCATTCAGATTCGTATTTAAAAGGATATTGAGCTTTAGTAACGTTTCATCATCTAACGGCTCCTCGGTACGAATCATCGTATTCTTAATGACATTGCCTTCCACAACAATGGTTGTAAGAAGCTGTCTGACATCGACTCTGGAAAGCTGGATGAACTTGAGCTTATTTCCTCTTACCTGCGGTGCTGTTACCAATGTTGCATAGTTGGTATTGGCTGCAAGCACTTTTGCCATCTGCTTTAAAATGGTTTCCATCTTATCTTCTTTTTCAAGAAGCATCTCCTGCATTTCCCTGACTTCCTGCGTTGCCTGATTCAACTGTTCTTCTTTCTCAAGAAGCATCTGGTCAACATATAAACGGTAGCCCTTGTCGGAAGGAATTCTTCCTGCGGAGGTATGCGGCTGGAGAATATATCCAAGCTCCTCCAAATCAGCCATCTCATTTCGGATAGTTGCCGAGCTGAGATTCAAATCCGTATACTTGGATATCGTTCGGCTTCCTACCGGCTCACCGGTTTCTAAATAGTTACGGATAATCGCCTGCAGAATCTTTCGTTTTCTTTCATCTAATTCCAATCCTGCCAACACTCCTTCCTATCTTCATCCGATTGTTTTTGTTTATTAGCACTCAATGTTGTGGAGTGCTAACATTTACATATATTAAGTTACTACTTCTGTATTTTATTGTCAACATTCTTTTCCATAATTATTTATAAAAAAAATCTAAAGCAGTGCCTTTAGACAAGCAGCGGTTATAAGATTTCCTATCACATAAAAAGAGATAGGTATCTTGAACAAATAAATCCAAGATATCTATCTCAGTTATTAACTAATAATCAACTTCAGCCAAAAGTACTTTCTTCACATTCTTAATCTTCCCCTTCCATTCATTATTATACTTATGTATAATTTATTATCTTCTCTTTAAGCTTGTCTCTTATAAATGCCTGTCCCATATTATTCACAAGCATTTCCCTTTGCACCTCTAGCGATTCATTTATATTATTCTGAGCATTCGCAATTTCCTGATTAGATAGCAATTCGTTTTTTGCCTCTTGCCGAGCCTCATAATAGAACATTTTTCGATGTCTTTCTACTTCTCTCTTTACACCAAGTTCTGCTGAATTTTCCTTAAATCTTTCATAAGTCATTACCTTATCCTGTAAAGAATTTTCCTCATCACCAAGTATACTTATCGTTTTTTCATACTCCTGTGTCAATCGTTTTTCATATTCCTTTTCTGCTTTTGCTGCAAGGATTTGTCTATCCTCCAACTCTTCAACAGCTTCTTCTTTCGCTTCAACACTTATTATTGCTTTTTGCAAAGGATGTGTTCCCTCTTTGTTCTCTTCCTTAACATTCTGTTCTTTTTCTCGTTCTTTACTTGTTTTTTCACCACTTGTATTCATATTCAACGACTGTTTTAACATTTCGACTTCACTCATCTTGTCGATAATTTGATGTGCATTCTCAGTACTCTCTTTTTGAAGTTCTTTTGTTTCTTCTTTTAACTTTTCCTCTTGTATCCTCTCTTGCATCTGGAGAAGAGTTCGTTGTTTGAATAAATAATCTTCCTTCAGTTCCTTTAAAACACGCTCATCATCGTCTTCCAGATGCAAGTTGACCATACTTCGATATTGTATTTCTATTTCATGTTCCATCTCCATACAAATTCTTTCTTTTTCTTCTTTCGATAAGCTTCCCCCATTCTTTACCGTATCTAACAAATTTTGAAGCGTTTTACAATTATTACAGGACATTTCAGTCGCACCTTTTGGTATATCCGTCTGTTCTATCAGCTTTTGCGCTTTTTTATATCCTTCCTTTGAAATCTCCATAGTTGCAGCATATTTCTCATTAAAATCTTCATTCCCCAAATTATCTCTATATTCTTTTTCCTCTATATTGCCACAAGTAGTACTTGTCGCTTTTGCAATATCCTGTGAACTGACATTATTTATAACCATTGCTATTCTCCCCTCCTTTTCATTGATATCTTTACGTTATCACATCCTCTTTGTTTTTCAATGGACTATGCACGAATTGCAGGAATAATATATTGTTTTATGATTCAGATTCTACATAAAATTTACGATTCCGGTTTTTAATTGCCTTATTGTTCATGACTCACGAAAAAGAAAAGCACTTTTATCATCTGGATTTCTTGTACTTCTTGTTACAATTATCAATACTTTTTCAGTTAACCTCTACATTTCACTCATCATTACGCTTGTTTTGGAAATATATTTTACACCAACTGTCGAATTCTTTCGAGATTCGGCAGTTATTTTTTGCACCGAAAAGGAGCTGCGCACTAATTACTCGTGCAACAACCCCTAGGCTATTAGATTCAAAGCAGAAAAACAATAATGTATAGCATCCCTCATCTTATTGCTAATCAATTTTTCCAAACTACACTTAGTTTCCCATTTCAACTTCACTCAACCATTCTCTATACATAGGCAAATCATCTAACTTTATAGCTGTCAGCGCATATTCTCTTGCCAATGTTTCGGAATGAGGAGGCGTTAAAGCCGTAAATAAGTAGTAGGAAATTAGATAACAAATATGAGCTGCATTTTTATATTCCTTCCCGTTAAGAAGATAGTAATATTCATTTTGTAGATGAAAAAAAATATTAGATTTTTCTGTGGTGCTCGATGTTGCATATAAATCATCAAGTATCCTTTCATCTAATTTCATTACATCTTCGCTTGGAATAAATGTACTTTCGTATTTGAAATACTTGCTCATATCCATTGTCAACTACACCGCCTTTTTACTTACACCATGCTGTGCTGTCAATAACGATTTGAAAAGCTGTTTACTTGTTATCAACTGGCTTTATTATAAATCACAAAATACAAACCGATGACATATCATACTTCGCTTCGTCGAAAATCATTGGAATAGGAGTGCCATCAATGCAAAACACACCAACTCTGTTGACAAGAGTTTCTTTATCCTCAAACGGACAAATCTTCTCAATAAGTACATTATCTGTATCACAACAGAAATTCCAATATCCATTACTATTAGTTATAGAATATTGTTTGTCTTTATATGAAAATTCTATTTCCCGTCCATCCCTAAGGCTATCAGCTATCACTGGAAAAGTAATTTTGTCCATTATTACCTGCCTCCTAGTATGCGTCACCTCTTACACCATTATTCCAATCATGCCTATGAGGAAAGGTGTGTCCAGTACCACCATGACGATAATCTATATCCATGTCAGCATTACCATCTTTATCATAATATCTTCTTTGCTTTACACCCTGACCATCTTTAAGGTCTTTTGAAGAATTAGGTCTTCCTGTTTTAGGGAGAGAATACCCGTCAGAAGTATTTTGTGTAGAGTGATCATCTGTAGGTTCTCCGTTTTCTTTCGCATCTTCATATGCCTGTTGTACTGCTCGATCTGCAAACCAATCTACCACGGCATCATATGCCCAAGAACCAACTGCAATAACTGTACCTGCGATAATAACTGCACCTGCTGCTGTTATGACAACTTGACCTATTCCCGGTATCCACCATGTTCCAGCTATTAAAGCTGCCGAACGTGTTTTTGGAGTTTCTATCTCCTGTGCAGTATCTAAAAGTTGAATAAACTGCTCTTGAGAGTAGTATTTACCATTAACATAGATGCCCGTATCAGTTACAACTACACTACTGTTTGTTTCAGATGCAGTGCGAGGTATAGATGTGGTACTTGCAAATGCTGTCATACTGGTGCTACATACCATTATAACAATGAGTAACATGGTTAGTAAACGCTTAATTTTTTTCATAGATATCCCCGTCTCCTTACTTTTTATTTGTTAACATTTACTTTCTCAATTCTTCTGGAAGTTCTTCTTCATATAATCTTCCATGGCATGCTGAATTAGCAAATAAATTTGCCATCATAGCTAAAATCCCTAAGAATCCTGACGATAAAATTCTCTTCGCATTGCTCATATTCTCCCCCTCCTTTTTGCTTTGGTACTTTTACGTTATCACATCCTCTTTGTTTTTCAATGGACTATGCACGAGTTGCGGGAAATTATGCACGAATTGCAGGAATAATATATTGTTTTTATATTTCAGATTCGATATGATATTTACGAATAAGTATAAGGAGCATACATAATGAATCATCTTTTATTACCAGCATGGGAAATTATTATCAATATAGCTGAAATTGTTTTATTTACCATTCTCGTTTTCAATCGTCTCATTGTTAATAACGCTTTGAAAAGGAAGGCATTGCTGTCATCCATCATTCTTGTACTTATTGTTACAATCATCAACAAATTACCGGTCAATTTATATATTTCTCTTCTCATCATGCTTATTCTTGAGATTTGTTATTGTCTTTATTTTTTTACCAATCCAATTTCTGAAAAACTTTTTTGGGGATGCAGCTTTTTATTAATTACTGTCTTAAGCGAAAAAATTACCTTTGGTATTTTCTCCTTACTTCCGATTAATAACATTAACTCTCTTCTTTCTTTTGGCGAGAATCGTTTTCATGCTACCATTCTTTATATTTGTACTTGCGCTGCCCTCGTCTTTCTTGTCACAAAATTTGATAAAGATTCTTTTCTACTACCATCTTTTTATAAAGTTCTTCTCTTATCTATTACTATTATGATTATAATTGGTTCAAACGCATTGCTTGGCATTATTTTAGATATGCAAACTGATGATACTTTAAGAAAATATACTTCCATTTTGAACTTTATTCATTATTCTTTCATTTTTATTTTCTTCTGTTTTATACTCATTACTCGTAAAATGGGGGGTCTTTATAAGAAAAACTTAGAGATGCAAGTACTAAAGGAGAAAATACGAACCGAAGCGGAACAATTAGAACTATATCAAAACACTACTCATACTTTACGTAATTGGAAGCATGATTATCAAAACCATATTGATATTATGTGGAATCTATCACAAAATAAAAAATACAACGAATTATCTGAATATATACGTAGCTTTTATTCTGCATTACCCGATTCTTCCTTCCTTGTTTCTACGGGAAATGCTGTTTTAGATGCCGTTATTTCCATGAAATTTCTGACTGCTAAACAAAAAAATATTTCCTTCCACTACCAAATCATTCTTCCTGATACATTTGCGGAGCTTAGTTTTCCCTTTTCTTCATTACTTGGAAATGTATTAGATAATGCGATTGAAGCATGTTCCTTCTGTGAACAGGCATCTATATTTTTAAACCTGAAACCTCATTATGATATGCTATACTTAGAGGCAAAAAATAACACTGACGGTAATTATTTTTATGATGAAAAAGGACATTTTATTACAAGGAAACAACATGGAAATCACGGTATTGGTCTTAAAAGAATACAACAGATTACAAAAGAACTTGGCGGCTTTTTAGAAATATATCCTTGTGATAACCTTTTTACAATTAAAATATTAATTCCTATTTCAACTACTATTGGAGAAGCATAACATGACTATTAACATTGGAATTTTAGAGGATGAAATCATTCATATTGAGAACCTGAAACGACTTCTTTTTACTTTAGAAAATGTCTCTGAACATACTTTTAACTTACTATACTATACCTCTTTTTCCACAGAAATATTATCCACCTTGTTTTCCTGTGACATACTCTTTTTAGACATTGAAATCGGTGAACAAAACGGTATCTCCATTGCCCACTTGCTTAGAAACAATGGATACCAGGGATGTATCATTTTCTTAACAGCATATAAAGAATACGTCTTTGAGGGCTATAAAGTTAATGCCACCGATTATCTTCTAAAACCGATATCGCTAGAACAACTAAATGAAGCTATGAATCGTTTTTATCATACCTTTGAAATCCAATTGCTATTCTTTTCAAAGTGGAAGTAAAACTACACAAATTCCATATGCTGAAATAATATATTTTTCCAGTTACAAGCACTATGTTGAAATCCAGACATCCTGCTCAACATACCAACAATTAATTAATTTAAAATCATTACTTACCTCACTTCCTCCACAATTTGTGCAATGTCATAGGACAACCATTATTAATCTGATGCACATAAGAAGTTTAACTAATGCTGAATTGACTATGACAAACGGCAGAAAGCTACCGGTAAGTAGAACATATCTGCCAATGGTTCAATCAAAATTTATGGAATATATATAAAGGAGTTTTTATGCAAAAATTATGCAAAATTATTTTAGATTATTTTTCCGATTCTTCTATTACTCCAAGCCAATATAATATTTATTTATATGGTTTAAAATGCTTAATGAATGAACTCGTTGCTAATATCTTGCTCTTTTCTTTTGCCTTTCTTTTTGATACTGTAACCGAGACTATATTTTGGTCTATTAGTTTTTTACTATTAAGAACCTCTATAGGCGGCTTTCATATGAAATCACAGATACGGTGTTTAATCACGAGCACTCTACTTGGTCTGACTTGTCCAATCATTAATCTATTGTTTATATCAATTTCTTTTAAAATGTTACTTGCTTTATGGTTTTTTACCTTTATTTATATATTATTGTTTGCTCCTGTAGAACACGTCCATCATCC
>CAYUKO010000157.1:0-8295 GCA_964445375.1 uncultured Roseburia sp. | reverse complement strand
CTGCAAATCAAACAACGGACTTTGAAGCCTGCACCCCTGCAGCATACTGTTAACCTGATAATTCATCCTTTCTAACTGCTCTCGCAGCTCCATCCGAACTTGTACATCCTTTATCTTCTCTACCATAAGCAAACTGGTTGCTAATGGAATCTTGAACTCATGGCACCATTTTGCTACATAATCCTGAAGCTCACAGTTCTCGTCAAATTTCTCCTGTAGACAATCCTCTAATATCTGTATATCATGCTCTATCACATCCATGTCTTCCATATCAGATATTTCATAGAAGATAACATCATCCCGCTTTAAAAGGGCTTTTTTCTTCCTTTCTCTGCTATAAAAGGCTATGCATGAAATTCCCTCCACCATAAACAAGAAAACAAGCAAAAGAAAATCCAGATACAACAGATATTGTATCTTCGTCTCTCTCATCAAAAATATATAATACATCTGAAAGCTTGCTATTAGAATCATATAGATAACATATTGCTTCCATTTCCGCTTCAAATAACTCATTGTATGAAATATCCCTGCCCCTTCCTAGTCTGTATCACTTCCTCGCCGCAGGCATTCTTAAGCTTTGTTCGCAGCCTGCTGATTAGTGTTGTAAGCGTTCCGTCAGAGACATACTCATCCGTATTCCATAACTCCATCATAAGCTCATCCCTTATGACTACATCTGGTCTGCATTCCATCAATTTAGCAAGAATCCTTCTTTCTGACTTGGTCAACTCTATCTCGTTTCCCCTATAATATATCTGTTGTGAAGCTAGGTCAAAGCAAATCTCTGCTGATAAGTTTATCCGCTCACGCACCTTGTATTCATAGGTTCTTCGTATTAGGGCATCAATTTTTGCCTTTAACAATTCAAATCGAAACGGCTTTTCGACATAATCATCGCCGCCTTGAGCAATCGCCATAATCTTATCACTGTCATGATTACGGCTACTAATATAAATGATTGGAACCTTCGAAATCTGCCGAATCTGATTACACCAATAAAATCCATCAAAATATGGAAGATTGATATCCATTAAAATCAGCTGTGGTCGCTCTCTAAGATACTCTTCTGTTATGTTACCAAATCTTCTTATCTCTTTTGCTTCATACTGCCACTTAGCAAGAAACAATGCGATTTCCTTGGCAAGTACTTCGTCATCCTCTACAATCATAATCTTTATTTTGGTATCCATGCTACACGCTCCTCGGTTACATTATAAATAGTTCAAGGCAGAATGTGAACATAAAAGAACAATATTACAAAAGTGTAAGAAAGGATTATTATTTCTGCCATAAAAAAGATGATGCCCAGCGGCATCATCTCACAAGAATTACTTCGTAATTCTTGATTAACTGCCACTACATTATCGCAATTTCCTTTCACACAAAAAAGGCTCCCGAGATAAATCTCGGAAGCCTAATTTTACGCGCTTACACTAATATATATATAATATATTCTAAAATCTAAACCTTAATTACTCGATGATTGTAGCAACACATCTATTAAACGTTTTTTACTGTTTTCATGTACCGTTTTTTCTTTATTTTTTCAGTGTTTCTATTGCACAAAATAACCGATTTATGCACTCTACACACTTTTTTAGTATCATATCAGTATCACTATTCCTTGCTCCAAGTTACCACATGCTCTTGCTTACAAACCTTACAATACATAACAGAATTAATAAGTACCGTGTCTATATTTACCCGGATGCACTTCTTGCCACACTTTGGACAAAGCCCCCACCCATCTTTAACAATAAGAGTATTCTTTAGTTGCTTTTTTGCTTTCTTCTTACCTTCTTTCTCACCGTTTTCACATAACGATACAAATGCAGGTATCAGCTTAATAAAATGTTTTTGTATTTTTTTAACCTCTTCTTCATCTTCAGCTTTCATATTCAATGCATTTATAGTCTTGGTAAATCCATAAAGTATATCATAATATTTCCCACACTCATTTAGCTGTTTATCCATCTTTTCAGATACTGTTAACTTAGACATATTACCCCCTGTTGCAAATTTTTGCATACTCCTGCAATAAAACTGTTCTCTGTAATGTCCTTAATTCATCCATTAAACAATTATACTTCTTCCATCTCATATAAGGCGGTTTAGGAACATATGTCATATCACAAACCATTGTGTGAGGATTCTCTCTTCTCCAATTATAATATTGCAGCTCTCGCTCCACAATATACTCCATTCTATGTATCATCTCTTCGATACCGCTTTTCTGTTGACTTGCATAATTCAACTTAGCACATTTACGGCATTCCCATCCATCAGAATGCATATAAAGGTATCTAACACGTTTTCCGCATGAAGGGCATAGAAAGAACATGCTACTATTAACTTGACTTATATTCTGCCAGAATGAAAGTTCAATATAAATCCAATGACCTATATTTGTTTTTATGGCCGCATCCTTACTACGTGGGGAATATATAAATTTTCCACTATGTATCGGAAGTTCTACTTGCTCCTTACAGTAAAGGTATTTATCACCCCTAAGCAAACCTTGTAAATGAAAGCTATCAATTCGCTTATGATTTTCTACTTGTCCATGTGTTCTATTTAGCCCACCAGAACCATAACCGCCCATATACTACCTCTAATTAAGCAAATATCCTAGACAATCGGAGGATGAAAGCCTAGGATATTCTCATTTCTTTACATTTCTGTTGATTCTACTAATTCCTGATAATAAATAGCATTCTTCTTATTTTCCAAAACGAATGCATCATAGCATATACGACCTTCCACTAAAGAGCCGCTAATTCCTGGTGGATCCTGATGAATCTTATAGTCCTCTAACTTAGTAGGTGCCACTGTTGCACTCGGATGGCAAAGCATAAAGCCAAATTTTTCTGGTAAACGCTTAGCTGGCACCTTAATTACCTGTGCACCATCAATCATGGCAATAACACCCTTCAATCGCATTTCTGCTGTAATATTTGTTTCCATGATAATATTAGAATCTTGCTTCATCAATGAATATACATATGGTGAAACAATCAAGCAGCGTTCAGTCTCTGGAACTTCTGCATCATCCAAAGCAGTATTGGCCGTAACTATGTGCAAATAAATATCGCATAGTGATGTAATTACTTCTGGTCTGTGTCCTGCATTCGCTGCCATAACACCATATGTATATGCATCTACTTCTGGAATAACTACCTGTCTCTGCTGCCTTGCAAGTGCAGAAGCTGCTGCTAACTGCTGTGCTGTTTCGTCCTCATCTAGCTTATCAATTGCAAATGTGAATGAACGGTCTTTTTTCAACGTAAACTCTTCTGTAGTTGCATCTAAATCCTTTACTGTACCATATCTTGAGCCTGTGAATCCTGCTTCTGGATTTCGGTTATAATCGGTCATCTCGCTTGTACCAATTTTATATACCTTTACTGTATGTGCTCCTGTCCAGTCAAAATCGTTGTTTGTAACTACAGACTTCTTGCTTTCTTTTGCGAATAATTCATCTGTATATGGTGCGAATTTTGTTGTTAAATTAATAGCCATAAATCATAATCTCCTTTACATATTCATAGCCTCTCTAATAAGTGCGTCACCTGTTTTCATTCCGCCTTTATTATTTATAACTGGCATTGCAAACTGAGCTTTCTGCGCTTGCAATTTCGGCTCTGGTGTTCTCTCTTTTATCAAGGCTTCTAGTCTATCTAACGCTTTATCAAAAGCATCCTCACTACTACAATTCAGCACATCAAGCATATCTTCCGGCAATCCCCGGTCAATTAGCTTCTGACGGCTATTTAAACGAAACTCACGGTCATTGAGTTCCTGCTCCTTCTTCTTTTGCGAATAATTCATCTGTATATGGTGCGAATTTTGTTGTTAAATTAATAGCCATAAATCATAATCTCCTTTACATATTCATAGCCTCTCTAATAAGTGCGTCACCTGTTTTCATTCCGCCTTTATTATTTATAACTGGCATTGCAAACTGAGCTTTCTGCGCTTGCAATTTCGGCTCTGGTGTTCTCTCTTTTATCAAGGCTTCTAGTCTATCTAACGCTTTATCAAAAGCATCCTCACTACTACAATTCAGCACATCAAGCATATCTTCCGGCAATCCCCGGTCAATTAGCTTCTGACGGCTATTTAAACGAAACTCACGGTCATTGAGTTCCTGCTCCTTCTTACTCATTTCCTCTGATGCTTTCGCTCTGTCCTTTGCAAGTCTTTCCTGCACTATACGATTAACATCATCCTGCGTAAAAGTTTTTGTTGCCCCATTATCTGCTTGGGTAAGCTGTGTTTCTTCGTTGTTTGTATTCTCTGTACTCATGTTTATTCTCCTGTTTTTACGCCTACAGTAGGCTATTTAAGCAAATAGAAAAGGCGTAGTAATACAGAAATATTTTTATAACATCTCTGCATTTCCTACGCCTATAATAGGCTTCCAATTAATACATTGGAGTACTCTGTTTCTCTATAAACTTATGTAAATATTATACCATAATATGGATATGCAAACAATATGCAAAGTCAATATTTTCAATGATTCCACGGGTTCTGTACAATATTGTAAAATGCAGAAAAGAGCCTATTTATTAGACTCTTTTTCTGCATCATTCTTCTTATCTTTCCCTGGATTTTGTTCTTTTTCCGGTGGAATTATTTCCGGTAAATCATCCATATCCCATCTATCAGTCATCTTCATTTAATCAGCTCCTCAATGTACTAAAATAACAGGCATTTATTCCAGTGATATCTTAATCATATTGATAGAACATGCTAAATTAGAACTCCAAAGCTTTTCTTTTTCTTCAATGTCCATATTCTGCATTTCTTCATAAAATGCCAGAAATTCATCTTTACTTTTAAAGCTCTGTTTTAGCCGTTCTTCTACTTCTTTATACGTCACCAAACACACCTTCCAGCTTAGAAATAATATAATTCTCTATGCTATATATGTTTCTTTTGCCTAAATACATGGATAACTTTAGCATAAATGAGAATTATCAGTATCATTCATTTAATTCTACGTATGCCTTCTTATATGCTCCACCTTTTCCTTTATCCATTTTACATGATTTAATCCTAGGCTGCAATAATTTAAGCACCTCAGAAAGCTCCTGCTGCGTTGTATAACTTATTTTTATCTTTACTGACATTGTTTTCTTATTGCCTATACAGATTGGGGCTTTTACACCCCATCTGGTCCTTTCTTCATTTCTTTTAAAAGTTGTAATACTTGTTCTCTCTGATCTTTCGATAACCCTATACACTGCTTTATAAATTGAAGCAAATATGGCTTTTCTCTTAATTCTCGCTCTATGGCAGACCATTCTTCTACTTGCTTCAATGCTTCCGCTTTTCTTTGGTTTTCAACCAACCACCGCCAATAAGCTTTCGGTTTCTCATATTCTATTGTCAATGTTGTAGAAATCAAATATTCAACATCACCCCTAAACAAACCAGCTAACCCAAATGCCTCATCAGTTGTAATTACCTCTTCACCTGTAAATTTTGCATTTATTATCTTCAAAGCATCTTCATCGTTCATTCTTTCATGCCCCATATGCTCACAGATGGTTCTCATTGAATAACCGCTTTCTATGATTTCAGCCTTCAAATTAGGGTATTTGTATTCCTGTAATTCTTCATTTGTTAATCTTTTATAATTCATCCTATTGTCCCCCTGTTCTTTCCTCAAGGTCTCTCAGATCTTTAACTATTCGCTTCAAGTACCACACTATACCGTGCAATGCGTTATCAAGTCCCTCGGGTGTCAGCGTATCGCAATGTTGATTATCCAATTGGTTAGATAACCCTATAATAAGTGCTGTTACACCTTCTAGTTCCGCTGTAGCTTCATACAATTCATATTTTTTCATGCTATTACGCTCCCTTCTACCATCTGCTTCAATTCTTCTATTGTCTTAATCTGCGTTGTATATATGTGATATAGTGCAGTAGCAGCTTCTTTGTTATTGATCAATCCATCACCCTCTGCGAATGCTGTTTGCATAAATCCTAAAAGTGCATTCGTACCTTCTAATTCGTACAATTTGTCCATTATTAAAATATTTTTTTTCATCCTCTTGTCCTTCCCGCCGGACTTATGCTACTATATAATTGTTTTTGGTGTAGCTCCGGCTATACTTGCCCTTGGATAGTTGCAGCTATTTAAGGGCTATTTTTTCTGTTCATAATACTTCTTCCACTAACATTGAAATACTTCGCATCTAATAATCCACCACCCACACAACTTGATAGGCTGGTAAGTGCGGCTATATGTATAAGCTTCATAGCTTCTTCTTTGGTGTACCCTGAATTTCGTGTTATTTCTTTTATCTTACTATCTACCTGCAATATCTCGTAATCTAGATTCATTCGTTATCACTCTCCTTTTGGTCTAAATATAGAAATTAGTATTGAAAGTATTGTTTAGTATTGATAGCATCAATAGTAATCAATACTAATCAATATATATATTCACTTTAGACTAATCGTCTAAATGTGTGTGCAAAAGATGCATTACCATTCTTTGGTGAATAGTGTTCTATGTTGTAATACTTTTCTAATAAAGGAGCTATCTTTGAAATATCCCTTCCTGTCTGTGTAGCATTTTTATATATCTTCGTTCCAAAATATGTACTTGATGATATAATTTCTTGCACCTTTCCGGTATATTCGCCCCTGTTCATATCAACAAGCTTCACTATGGTTTTTACTAAAGGATTGCTATAAAACTCTTCCTTTTCCCTCTTTGCCTGAATCTCAGCAGCATCCCCCAGCATTTCCCATTTGCATATTGGTTTATTGAATTTAATGGAGTATTCACATTCTTGAACAGTACGCCCGGTAATTGACAACGTAGCTTCTGGATCATTACGATTCTTTTTGTGAATAACAATTACTTCATCACTTGCACCCATAATTGCGGTAGAACCTAATATATTAGCAAAAGGGTCAGATAAATCAGTCATTTTCCTGTCATGCATTACTAAAATCAATGAAATACTGTGTTTCTCCGTTAATTCCTTTAGCGGTGTGAAATTCTCATATACATCATCATAATCTGCCTTGTTATTGCTTTTAGACTTCTTTATCTTCTGAAATACGTCTACTATCACAAGTGATACTTTGGGATTCTTTTCTAAAAAGTCTGTTATATCCTCTAAAAAAGTATCATTCATTGTTGAATAATCATTCGTGATTGTAAGACCTTCCGGCGCATCTGCCCCATTTAACAATCTTATAAGTCGCTGTTGTGTGAGAGCTTTTGAGTTTTCCAAATCGATATATAACACTTCTCCTTGCGTAGTGTTAAATCCTAAAAAATCCGCACCACTTGCCACAGCTAAAGCTAAATCCAAAGCAAACCAGCTCTTACCAATCTTAGATTTTGCGCTAAGTATTACAAGCCCCTTTGATATAATCACATCAACAATATATTCAACCGGCGGCAAATCGCTTTCAAGTAACTCTTTCGCCGTTCTGTAATGTATTTGTTTCTTCTGCTTTATAGGTCTTGCTTTTCCCCTATCGCATACTGTAGGTACATTGTGATTTTTCCTTAACTGATGTTCTGTAATAAGTTCAATAGCTCTCTGTCGCTCTTCTTCTGTAAGTCCTGCATTGTTTTCTGCTTCCGTAATTTTTCACCTTGCCTTTCTCTTCCTTCCCATTTCTGGTCTAGTTCTTGCATAGCCCATCTTGCTATCTCTTTCAATTCCTTATCCTTATTTTCCTCATATTCGCCCACGAAGCGATTATAATATTCTTCTGCCTTACTACATCCGGCTTCTTCCAGCTTAGATATAGCCCGTTCCTTAAATCCAGGATATGTAATCTCATACCCGTACACCTTCATGAAGAAAGCTTTGTTAAGCTTCATATTTGTTTGAATGCTCTGTAGCAGTTCTTCACGACTCGCCATTTACCGCCCCCTGTGATTCTGTAATTACTCCAAAAAAGCGTTTTTCCACATAAGCCTTAGGAACTTTACCTCTGCATACTAAAAAGCCTTTCTGAGCCAATTCAGCGTTCATTTGGCGTATGTATTGATATGCCTTACTCTCTGACACTCCCAGAACCTCTCCAAGTTCCTTTGCATTATAGGTTTGTCGGCTCATTGTCACTCCTCCTCTTCATAATCTTCACCGTCGCATAAACATTCCTGCATGGATATTTCATAGTCATCCATATTGGGAAAATGTATATAACGGTACCTACACGTTACACAATCACAACAATCCATATCTAATCCTCATGCATAAACTTTACAAACTCATTAGAAATAGTAAACGGCTCTTCCAGCTCAGG
>CAYUKO010000156.1:0-8377 GCA_964445375.1 uncultured Roseburia sp. | reverse complement strand
ACAGCCAGTGAACTTGCACCATTGCAGTACATTGCACCGTATGCGGGCTGTGCGATTGGCGAAGAATGGATGGAAAATGGAGAAGACGTTCTCGTAATCTACGATGATTTGAGTAAGCATGCAACTGCATACCGTACACTCTCCTTGCTTCTGAGACGTCCACCTGGCCGTGAGGCTTATCCGGGTGACGTATTCTATCTGCATTCCAGACTTTTGGAGCGTGCAGTACGTATGAGTGAGGAATACGGTGGAGGTTCTCTTACCGCGTTACCAATCATTGAAACACAGGCAGGCGATGTATCTGCATACATTCCTACGAATGTTATTTCCATTACCGATGGTCAGATTTATCTGGAAACAGAAATGTTCAACTCCGGTTTCAGACCAGCCGTTAACGCAGGTCTTTCTGTATCACGAGTTGGTGGTTCTGCCCAGATTAAGGCTATGAAGAAGATTGCAGCACCTATCCGAGTAGAGCTTGCTCAGTATCGTGAGCTTGCATCCTTTGCCCAGTTTGGTTCTGAACTGGATGCAGATACCAAGGAGAAGCTGGAACAGGGCGCAAGAATCAAGGAAGTCTTGAAGCAGCCACAGTATAAGCCAATGCCTGTAGAATATCAGGTTATTATTCTTTATGTTGCTACGAAGAAATATCTGTTGGATGTACCAGTTGCGGACATTACAAGATTTGAAAGCGAATTGTTCGAATTCCTTGATGCACAGCATCCGGAGATTCCTCAGGCAATTAAGACCGAGAAGGTTATTTCTGATGAAACAGAAGCAAAGCTTATTGCGGCAATTGAAGAATTCAAGAAGCGTTTCCGCTAATAGCTGCGGTTATCTTGAATAGGAAAGGAGTTTTCTTATGGCTTCCATGAGAGATATAAAAAGGCGTAAGAGCTCTGTACAAAGTACGCAGCAGATTACGAAGGCGATGAAGCTGGTATCTACGGTAAAGCTACAGCGTGCCAAAGGACGAGCAGAACGTTCCAAGACATATTTTTCTTGTATGTATGATACCGTAGCATCTATGCTTTCCAAAGCTGGAAATATTGACCATCCTTATCTGAAGGCAGCTGCGACTGGCAAGAAGGGAATTATTGTGATTACTGCAAACCGTGGTCTTGCGGGAGGCTATAATAACAATATCGTGAAGCTGGTCAGAGGAGATGAATTCGATAAGGAAGATGTCGTAGTCTATGCGGTAGGAAGTAAGGGTAGAGATGCACTCACAAAGCTGGGTTATGAGGTCAGAGAAGATTATTCCGATATGATTGAAGAGCCTGTTTATGCGAATGCCATGACAATCAGTAAGCGTGTGCTTGATGACTTTGCAGCAGGTGAAATCGGAGAAATATATGTTGCATATACGGGATTTAAGAATACTGTGACGCATGTACCAACCCTGTTAAAGCTACTTCCAATTAAGGTAGAGGATGAGCGTAAGGAAGAGGAGAATAAGGCAGTTCTGGAATTCGAGCCGGAAACAGAGGAAGCGGTTGATTTAATCATACCTAAGTACATCACAAGTCTGATTTACGGGGCGATGATTGAGTCCGTTGCCAGTGAGAATGGCGCCAGAATGCAGGCGATGGATAATGCGACCAGCAATGCCGATGAGATGATTGAAAATCTTTCCCTTCTCTACAACAGAGCAAGACAAGGTTCTATTACGCAGGAATTAACAGAAATTATCGCAGGTGCAGATGCAATATCATAGCGTAAAGCGCTATGATATTGGATGATTCTATGCACACGGACGCATAAGGTAATTGCAGCAAAGCTGCATGCGTTCGGCGCACGAGTAGCCTGGCGTCTACTCGATAGAAAAAATTAAGGAGAAAATGAGATGGCAGATAAGACAGTAATTGGTAAAGTTACCCAGATTATCGGTGCGGTTCTCGATGTTAAGTTCAAGGTAGGTGAACTCCCTGAGATTAATGAAGCGATTAAGATTAAGAGACAGGATGGTTCAGAACTGACCGTTGAGGTTGCACAGCATTTAGGTGATGATACGGTAAGATGTATTGCCATGGGTCCTACTGACGGACTGGTAAGAGGTATGGATGCACAGGCAACAGGTGCTCCTATTTCCGTTCCGGTAGGTGAGAATACATTAGGCCGTATGTTCAACGTTTTGGGTGATCCGATTGATAATAAGCCGGTTCCGGATGCGGTAAGCTACGAACCGATTCATAGACCTGCTCCTGAGTTCAAGGAACAGGCAACAGAAACAGAATTACTTGAAACAGGTATCAAAGTCGTTGATCTTCTTTGTCCTTATCAGAAGGGTGGTAAGATTGGTCTGTTCGGTGGTGCCGGTGTAGGTAAGACTGTATTAATTCAGGAGTTGATCCGTAATATCGCCACAGAGCATGGTGGATATTCTGTATTTACCGGTGTAGGTGAGCGTACACGTGAGGGTAATGACCTTTATCATGAAATGACAGAGTCAGGTGTTATCAATAAGACAACCATGGTATTTGGTCAGATGAATGAGCCACCAGGAGCAAGAATGCGAGTAGGTCTTACAGGACTTACTATGGCTGAGTACTTCCGTGATAAGGGTGGAAAGGACGTATTGTTATTCATTGATAACATTTTCCGTTTCACACAGGCTGGTTCTGAGGTTTCTGCGTTACTTGGACGTATGCCTTCAGCCGTAGGTTATCAGCCTACCTTACAGACAGAAATGGGTGCTTTGCAGGAGCGTATTACTTCTACGAAGAATGGTTCCATTACTTCCGTTCAGGCAGTTTATGTGCCTGCGGATGACTTAACAGACCCTGCACCTGCTACAACATTCGCACATTTGGATGCAACAACCGTTTTATCACGTTCTATCGTAGAGCTTGGTATCTATCCGGCAGTTGATCCATTAGAGTCTACATCCAGAATCCTTGATCCACGTATTGTTGGACAGGAGCATTATGAGGTAGCGCGAGGCGTACAGCAGATTTTGCAGAAGTATAAGGAATTACAGGATATCATCGCAATCCTTGGTATGGATGAGCTTTCCGATGATGACAAGCTTGTCGTAAACCGTGCAAGAAAGATTCAAAGATTCCTGTCACAGCCATTCCACGTTGCAGAACAGTTTACTGGTTATGAAGGTAAGTATGTACCGATTGCTGAAACAATCCGTGGCTTTAAGGAGATTCTTGAAGGTAAGCATGATGCGATTCCGGAAGGTCACTTCTTAAATGCAGGTACGATTGATGATGTGGTAGCACGTTATCAGAATAAATAAGGAGCGGTGCATATGGCAGAGAAGTTTAAACTCACGATTGTGACACCGGACCGTGAATTCTTCAATGAAGACGTGGATATGGTGGAATTCAATACAACCGAGGGCGAAATCGGTATCTATAAGGGACATATTCCACTTACGGTTATCGTGAAGCCGGGTATTCTTACGATCACTCAGGGTGATTCGGTTAGGAATGCTGCTCTTCATGCCGGATTCGTACAGATTCTGCCGGAGGAAGTAACCATCCTTGCAGAGATTATTGAATGGCCGGGCGAAATCGACGAAGAGAGAGCAAGAGCGGCAAGAGAGAGAGCGCAAGGCAGGTTAAGTGGTGGCGGCGATATTGATGTAGTGCGTGCAGAAGCAGCACTTATGAGAGCGATTGCCAGAATTAACGCGGCGCAGTTGAAATAAGGAGAATAAGACGAAAGCCTTGATATGGGAAACTGTATCAAGGCTTTTTCCGTGCACAAGCAAAAGCCTCAAAGCATATGATAATAGAAAAAAGGATTGCGAAAAGTATGGATTATTATAGACCATTTCCAAATTATCCGGGCTATCAGCAGTATCGAAATTGGGATCAGCTTAGTGAAGACCGTGTGCTTGAGGACTTAGAGTATTTACAACAGATGTATCCTACCTATGCGAAGCGCTATCAGGTCAAAGTAAAAGACATTCTGGATCGAATGGATTATGATGGCAGTATGATTTACGACCAGTATCCCGATAGATGGCAGTTAGAGCGTCTTGTGAAAAGCATTATGACTATCTTGAAAAATGAAGAAAATGCAAGGAATCCACAGCAGAATGTAGCTGATGATGCAAAATGGGCATGGATTCAGGAGCTGATTACGGTTCTGCTGTATTATGAGATTTTGAAAAGACGTCAGAAAAGACAGAATCATACATATTTTTAACAAGGAACCCTGTGTGAATCAACACGGGGTTCTTAATGTTTGCAACAGGTTATTGAAAAAGACTATACTTTTACGGTAATATAGAAAGAAGTAAGCACTTTAATATAAGAAGAAAAGAAAGGTTAAGAGCCTATGAGAATATTAGTAGTAAATGATGATGGAATCGATGCTAAGGGCATTCATATATTAGCCAATGTGGCAAAGGCGTTTGGAAAGGTCTGGGTGGTTGCACCGGATGCACAGTGTAGTGCCATGTCACAGCGTATTAACGTTATTGGAGAGCTTGTTGTAAGAGAAAGAGAGATTCCCGTAGAAGGCGTGAAGGCATATAGTGTCAGCGGAACACCGGCAGACTGTGTAAAGGTTGCGTTGTTGCATATTATGCCGCAAAAGCCGGATATTGTCTTTTCCGGCATTAATTTTGGATACAATGCGGGACAGGACATTTTATATTCCGGTACGGTTGGGGCAGCAGTAGAGGCTCTGTCCAATGGGATTCCTGCGATTGCATTTTCAACGGAATCCAATGGGATTTATGATGTGGTAGAAGAGTATCTGTTACCGATAGCCAAAGATTTGGTAGGAAGAAGTCTTCCGCTTCATACTCTTTGGAATGTAAACTTTCCGGGTTGCAGTGTAGCAGAGTGTAAAGGTATTCTGGAAAATAGATTTCCGGCAAATCATCAGTTGTATCTGGACAATTATGATAAGAAAGAGGAGACAAAAGATGGTTTTGTTCTGGAAGTAAGAGGAATCGCAACAACGCAGGCAGAGGAAGGAACCGATATCAGAGCCGTTCTGGACAGATATATTTCGATTGGAACGCTTACCAATGGAATTCTTGCAGCAGCAATGAAGGAGTAAGAAATGGAAGAATTAAGAAAGCTTATTCAGGAATATATAGAAAAGGAAGAAACAATTCAGTCAGCAATTGCAAGTAATCCCATAAATCGGGATAAAATAAGCAAGGTGAAGCTTCGCCCGATTATGATAAAAGAGCAGATTTCTTATCAGGCAGAGAGCTTTATCGGAACGAAGGCCTATCATAAAAATCTGACACCATCAGAACTTCCAGAGTATATGGAGAGACTGATGACGGAAGATTTTAAGCAGCTTGAAATGGATATGGAAGCTGAAAAGGTGACCGTTCTTGTCAGCAAAAAGGGCAAGGTAACGATAAACAGAAAGAGAAAGCAGCAGGCACAAAAGCTGTCTACAGAAGCTATGAGTCATAACAAGACGAAGAAATACGTCCTGCCACAGGATGTACCAGTGCCATTTTTAGTTGACTTGGGGGTACAGACAGCGGAAGGAAAGATTATCAATGCAAAGTATGATAAGTTTCGCCAGATTAATCGTTATCTTGAATTTGTACGTGATATTCTGCCAAGTCTTCCAAAGGACAGGACATTAACGATTATTGATTTTGGCTGTGGAAAGTCCTATCTTACTTTTGCGCTATATTATTACCTGAAGGTTATGAATAAATATGACATTCGTGTCATAGGGCTGGATTTGAAAGAAGATGTCATTGCAAAGTGTAATGCACTGAGTAAGAAATACGGATATGACGGACTTACCTTTCATGTAGGTGATATCAGCACATATGAGGGCGTAGATGAGGTCGATATGGTAGTAACGCTTCATGCTTGTGATACGGCTACGGATTATGCATTGGAAAAGGCTGTCCGTTGGAATGCAAGCGTGATTCTTTCGGTTCCTTGCTGCCAGCATGAGATTAATAAGCAGATTGCATGTAAAGAGCTGGAACCTGTATTAAAATATGGTCTGATTAAGGAGAGAATGTCAGCGCTCATTACCGATGCGCTTCGCGCAAACCTGTTGGAGGAGCAGGGTTATGAAACGCAGATTCTGGAATTTATCGACATGGAGCATACACCGAAAAATATTCTGATTCGTGCCGTGAAGAAAAATGGCATGCGTTATCAGAGTAAGAACAAGACGGATGTAAGGGCGCTTGAGGAATTTTTGCAGGTAAATCCTACTTTGGAGAGGCTGCTCCATTCGTAAACGTTGCAAGGGAGTAAGAAAAAGAGAAGATGAAAAAGCATATCATTAAAATAGCAGTCTGCATTCTGGTATTTTTATGCACCATTTTGATTACCAGCAGCATATTTAATCAGGGTAATGCAGATTTGACCACAACGATGGACAAGGCAACACTGCCACTTGTTCACATGACAACAGGAAATACATCATTTAATACCTTGTATGGTTACCGTCAGGAGATGGATGGCAGACTTTTGAGGGATACGATAACACCATTAGAGAATGGTAGAAAATTGTCCTTTTTGATTGATAAGTATGATAATGAAATACTGAGTCTGTCATTTGAGGTTCGAAGCATAGATGGTTCCAGACTGGTAGAGAGTACACAGATTACCGATTACAAAGAGGATTCTGTTTCCATAAAGGCTTCTATAACCATTAAAGATTTGATTGAGAAGGAGCAGGAGTACAACTGGATTCTGAAGATAGAAACACCAACGGAAACCATTCGTTATTATACAAGAATTATTGATGTAGAGGATTATTATACACAGGAGAAGCTGGCATTTGTAAAGGATTTCCATGAGAAGACTTTTGACAAGGAAAAGGCAAAAGATTTAGTTTCTTATCTGGAGTCTAATTCTAAGGGTGATAATACCACATTAAGCAAAGTAGATATTCATTGCAGCTTAAATCAGATAACATGGGGAAATCTAAAGATTACAAAGATTACAGAACCTGATATTATTATTCAGGAAATCGAGAAACAAACGGCATCCATTCGTATCAATTATGTCGTGCAGTCGGTCAAGGGCGAAGATAAATACCGTTATAACATCAGTGAGTATTATCGTATCCGTTATACGACAGACAGAATCTATCTCTTAGACTATGAGAGAACGATGAATCAGATTTTTGATACCAGTGCAGATGTATTTGCTAGTAATAAGATTATGCTTGGTATTCGTGACAGTAAGGTGCAGATGATGGAGAGTGACGGTGGAAGTAATCTTGCTTTTGTCAATGAGAATCAGTTATTCTGTTATCATGCAGCGGATAAAAAGTTTGCGTATCTTTTTGGTTTTTATGATGACATGGATGTCAGAACCTATCATAATCAGCATGGAATCAAGATACTGAATGTGGATGAAACGGGAAACGTAATCTTTATGGTATATGGTTACATGAATCGTGGTAGCCAGGAAGGTAGAATAGGAATACAGATATATGAATATAATGGTATGCTCAATACGGTGGAAGAACGTATCTTTATTCCATATGATAAGTCCTATGCAACACTGAAAGCAGATGTAGATCAGTTATCCTATGTCAATAAGACGGGGATTGTGTATCTGTATCTGGACGGTTCGATCCTATCCATCAGTATGGATGAACAAAGCTATGCAGAGGTTGCATCCGAGCTTCAGGAAGGAAGCTTTCAGGTATCGGACAGCGATGAGATGTTAGTCTGGCAGAATGCAAGTAATGCTTATGATTGTACGAAACTGATTCTGATGAATCTTAACAGTGGTGTCCGCAAGGAAATCAGTGTGCAGGGAGATAAGCGCCTGCTTCCACTAGGCTTTATTGGAGAGGATCTGATTTATGGTATTGCTCATTATAAGGATATCAGTGAGGATTATACAGGATCTATCACATTTCCGATGTATGCCGTTTATATTCAGAATGAAGATGGCGATATCTTAAAGACCTATGAGCAGTCTGGAGTTTATGTGGTAGGAAGTACGATAACCGATAACCTGATTACTTTAAAAAGAGTAGAAAAAGATGAAACAGGGACAGGGTATCAGGAAATAGCAGATGACCAGATAGTAAATAATATCATTGAAGAAAGTGGCTATAACACAACAGAAATCGTTGCAACACAAGATTATGAAAAGATTGTGCAGCTTGTACTGAAAGCGAATATTGAGACAAAGAATCTCAAATTCACAGAGCCGAAAGAAGTTATTTATGAGGGCTCAAGAGAGCTGATGATTCAGGTAGAGAATCCGGTGGAACGTTTCTATGTCTATGGTAAGGATGGAATTATGGGTATCTATACGCATCCGGCGGATGCTATTAATCAGGCATATGAAAATATGGGTACGGTAATCAATGAAGATGGAGAATATATCTGGAAGAAGACATCAAGAAGTACCAGAAATCAGATTATGGCGATTAAAGGAAGCCAGAAAGA
>CAYUKO010000155.1:0-8448 GCA_964445375.1 uncultured Roseburia sp. | reverse complement strand
ACAGGTCCTTTATCCTTAGAGCTACATGCCACAACTGCTTTCGCATCATAAGGAATCAGTTCAATCAGATTCTTAGGACAGGTCGCAATACACTTGCCACACGCCTTACATTTTTCCTTATCGATAACAGCAATGCCATTCTGGATGGAAATTGCCCCAAACGGACAAGCTTTCACGCAATTTCCGTAGCCAAGACAGCCATGACTACATGACTTTGCTCCTCCATCCGGAACAAATCTGACCATACTACAATCTTCCACACCGGAATATTCATAGTTCTGTGTTGTTTTGTCACAGGTACCTGCACATTTTACAAATGCTGTCATTCGTACAGATTCTTCTGCCTCAACCCCCATGATTTCTGCAATGACCTTGCCAACTGCTTCTCCACCGACAGGACATGCATTGACAGGTGCTTCTCCCTTTGCAATTGCTGCTGCAAGACCGGAACATCCCGGAAAACCACAGCCACCACAGTTATTACCCGGCAGAGCACCTAACACAGCCTCTTCCTTCTCATCTACTTCTACCTTAAACAGGTTTGCTGCAACGCCAAGGAACAGACCAAGAAACAGACCAACGCCACCAACAACAGCGACAGCAGTTAAGATAGCTGAAATATTCATATCCTTTCCTCCATTCCTACAATAGTCCTGAGAATCCACAGAAAGCAATCGCCATCAGTCCTGCTGTAATTAGAACGATTGGCATACCCTGAAAAGCTTCCGGTATATCATTGTATTCCATCTTTTCTCTGATGCCTGCTAAAATGACAATCGCTATCATGAAACCTACTGCTGTTGCAAATCCACTTACGATACTATAAAGAATGCCATATTCCTTCTGTACATTTGTCAATGCAATACCAAGTACTGCACAGTTTGTTGTAATCAGCGGAAGGTATACGCCAAGCGCCTGATACAGACTCTGCATATATTTCTTCAAGAACATTTCCACGAACTGAACCAGTGCCGCAATTACTAAGATAAATACAATTGTCTGAAGATATTCAATATCCAATGGCACTAATATGAACTTGTAAATGGCAGCTGCAACTGTAGATGCCAATGTGATAACAAAGATAATCGCTGCACCCATTCCGGCAGCTGTCTCTATCTTCTTGGATACTCCAAGGAATGGACATAAGCCCTGGAACTGGCTTAAAACAATATTACTTACCAATGAGGAGCCAACCAGTATGACTAGTAAGTCCTTTACTACATCCATCATCCTATTTCTCCTCCTTTTCCTTCTTATCAGCCTCTGTATCATAGAAACGATGCGTACATCCACTATCACCACAGGATGCACAATCGAAGTTACAACCTGACTGAATCTTATCTACGTTCTTGCCCTTTGCTGCAAGACTCTTCTTCACCTTATTCTGTGTTGCAGTCAACGCTGCAAGGACGAAGAATGCTCCCGGTGCTAATCCGAAGATTCGAATTGGTTCATATTGTAATGCAAAAGAACCGATCATGATTGGCTCGCTTACTGGAAGAATTTCATATCCAAATAACTCGCCAGACCCAAGAATCTCTCTTACCGCACCGATACAGGTAAGCGCTAATGCGAATCCAAGTCCCATTCCAAGTCCGTCAAAGAAAGATGGAATGACAGAATTCTTAGAAGCAAATGCTTCTGCTCTTCCTAAAATGATACAGTTTACAACGATTAATGGAATGTAGATTCCTAGTGAATCATACAGGTTTGGAATAAAGCCTTCCAATAACAACTCTACCATCGTTACAAAGGAAGCAATAATAACGATAAAAGCCGGAATTCTTACTTTATCCGGTATGATATTTCTAAGCAAAGAGATAATCATATTACTTAAAACAAGAACTACGGTTGTCGTAAGTCCCATTCCAAGTCCGTTTATCGCAGATGTGGTAACTGCCAGTGTCGGACACATACCAAGCATCAGTACAAACGTTGGATTCTCTTTAATCAAACCATTAAAGAATACCTGAGCAGCACCCTTTTGTTCTTTTACTGCTGTATCACTCATTTGCACTGCCTCCCTTCAAAACATTCTGATAATATGCTAATCCGCCATTTACACCATTGACAACTGCATCAGTAGTAATAGTAGCACCGCTGATAGCATCGATTTCAGAGTCATTCGTAGAACCTGTTTTCGTTGTATAGAAACGCTCTACCTGCTTATCGGCAAACTGAGGTACCAGCACATCTCCTGCCTTCATACCAAGTCCGGCAGTTTCTGAAATACTAAGCAGTGAAATGCCATTCAGCACGCCCTCATTCGTAACGCCCATAGAGAACTGAATATCTCCGCCATAACCTTCGTGGTCAGTAACGGTAATTACATATCCGATTACAGAACCGGATGCATCCTTAGCATACATCACTTCATCAATGTCAGCACCTGTAATTCCTGCCTCTGCAAGCACGGTAGACGCTGCTTCTACATCCAATTCTTCATAAGCTTCAAATCCCGCTGCCTCGCTGAATACATTCTGGCATGCTTCTGTCTTTGCCTTTTCCTTCTGCGCCGCAATTGGCTCCTTGGTGATATCATAGACAACACCAAGCAATAAACCTGCTACCAGAGTAATGGCGAAGAGAATCATTGCGTCTTTTATTACACTTTTCATGCTTTCTCTCCTCCTTTTCCAAATGGTTTCGGCATTGTAATCTTTTCCATCAATGGAACAAGCAGATTTCCTAAGATAATTGCATAGGAAACACCTTCTGCGGATGGTCCGAATAATCGGAAGATTCCTGTCATAATTCCTAAGAAAATACCGTACAGATATTGTCCATTCTTCGTAATTGGTCTTGTTACATAGTCTGTTGCCATGAAAAATGCACCAAGCATCAGACCGCCACCTGCAAGGTGTGCTGATATGTACTGTGTATCAAATCCATGCCCGCCAAAGATAGTGATGAAAACGGCAAATGATACAATGTAAGAACCCGGTATACGTAAATCAATGATTCCTAACAGAATCAGAATACATGCACCAATGACAATGGCAACCATACTGGTCTCACCAATGGTACCTGCGGTACGTCCGATCATCATATCAAATACATTGACAGATTCTCCTGATTTCAACAAAGCAAGAGGGGTTGCACCTGTATACGCATCACAGTCGAAATTCGTCATAATAGAAGTAAAGGAAATCAAAAGGAAACATCTTCCTCCTAATGCCGGGTTCATAAAGTTCTGTCCCAGTCCACCAAATAACATCTTTACAACCAAGATAGCAAACACACCACCTAATACACCAATCCATAACGGTGCCTGTGGTGGAAGGTTTAACGCCAATAACAATCCCGTTACAACGGCCGACAAATCAGAAATCGTGATTTTCATTTTCATGCATTTCTCATAGATATATTCTGTCAGCACGGTTGAAGCAACCGTTACCAAAATCAATAACAATGCATGTAATCCAAAATTATAGATACCAAATCCGGTTGTAGGAAGCAACGCGATAACGACATATCCCATAATACTTGATGTCGTTTCCTTTGACCTGATGTGCGGATTTGATGATACTTTCAATAATTTATCCACAGCTATGCCTCCTATTTTTTCTTCTTTGCAAGTAAGATTTTTCTCATGGACTTGATGGATTGTGTCACCTGTCTCTTAGCCGGGCAGACAAAGCTGCAGCAGCCACATTCCACACATTCCATACCATAATTTGCCATAAATCCTTCCTCATCCCCATGGTTTGCACACACTGCAAGCTTCTTAGGAATCAGTCGGCTTGGACAAACCTCTGCACATTTTCCGCAATTGATACATGGACTTGGTTCCATGGCGGAAACCTCATCCTTAGTCATACACAATAACGCAGAAGCTGTCTTCGTTGTAGGAACATTCAAATCAAATAAAGCAAATCCCATCATCGGACCACCGGATACTACTTTTTCCGGTTCTGTCTTGAATCCACCTGCTTCTTCAATCAAATCCTTATAATTCATACCAATTCTAACATAGAAGTTTCGAGGGTCATTTACTGCATCACCTGTTACCGTAACGATTCGGTTCATCAAAGGCTTGCCTTCTTTTACCGCATGATAAATGGCAACAATGGTATCCACATTATCAACGACACAGCCCGCATCTGCCGGCAGCATAGAGGAATTGATTGCTCGTCCCGTTGACGCATAGATCAACTGGCGCTCTGCACCCTGTGGGTACTTCGTCTTCAATGCTTTTACCGTAATTCTTTCTTCGTCTTTCGTAAGATTCTTAAGAATCTCGATACAATCAGGCTTATTATCTTCTACTGCCAGAATTCCCTGTGCATGATCAAACAGTCTGAGAATAATCTTAAGTCCTTCTACTAATTTCTCTGGTTCCTCGATCATTCTTCTGTAATCAGATGTCAGATATGGTTCACATTCTGCACAGTTTGCAATAACATACTCAATCTTCTCTGGTTCTTTCGGAGACAGCTTCACATGAGTAGGGAATCCTGCTCCACCCATTCCAACAACTCCGGCAGCTTTAATCAGTTCAATGATTTCCTGCTTGCTTACTGTCTTAGGATCATGTGGCGTATAAGTAACCTCTTCAAACAATCCATCATTATCAATAATAATAGAATTCACCATATCACCGGTTACAACACGCCTTGGCTCAATTGCCTTTACCGTACCCGATACCGTGGCATAAATCGGTGCAGAAACAAATCCTCCAGCTTCCGCTATCATCTGACCGGTCAGAACGCGATCACCCTTTGCAACAACCGGTACAGCCGGTGCCCCAATATGCTGACTCAGCGGATATACCATCTCACCCTTGGGCACAATTACCTTCATCGGCTTATCCTTTGACAAGTCTTTTCCATCATAAGGATGAATACCGCCATGAAATGTCAGTTTTGCCATTACTTCTCCTTCTTTCCTTACATTTTTGTGAATGCAATTTCTTTATCACACAGTGTTTTATCAAATATTCACTCATAAATTCTTTATGTAACATTCACTATTATTAATATACTATTTTTTTGCCATTTTTTCTACATTAAATTAATTTTTTGCAAATTTTATGACAAATTAACGAAATGATTTCCATTTGGCTTTTGACACTTATATCTGTGTATGATAAGGTATATTTATAAAATCTTTACAGGAGGGAACGTGTATTATATCTCTTGGTATATACACAAGGAAGAAAATCTATGAAATGTATTCAGAAAAACTTAGGAAGTCTTGCTCCTAATTATCCGATTGAAAACTTCTGCATTCCCAAACAGACTTTATTTATTGATATCGAAACAACCGGACTTTATGCCAAAAGTTCTTCTCTTTATCTGATTGGGTGTATCTATTACAATCAAGAAGACGAAGCAAATTGCTGTTGGCATTCTATTCAATGGTTCGCTACAAATTACGAAGACGAAGAGAATGTTCTACGTGCTTTTGCTGATTTCGCAAAGGGCTACCATTACCTGATTCACTTCAATGGCAATCAGTTTGATATTCCTTATCTGAATCGCAAATACGAACAATATCATATCGACTTTCAATTGAAAGACTTTGAAGGAATCGATATTTACAGACGTATTTCACCATACAAGGCTTTCTTAAAACTGCCTGACTGCAAGCAAAAAACGATAGAAAGTTTTCTTTCTGCTGATCGTGAGGACACCTATTCTGGTGGAGAACTGATTGACATTTATCATGACTATGTACTGACTCATGATGAGGAAAAAGAACATTTTCTACTGCTTCATAACGAAGAAGATATCAAAGGTATGCTTGAAGTTGTCGCTGCACTAAATATTCCGGACCTGTTCCACAAACCAGTCAAGGTTGTGAAGGTTCAGGCGAATTATTACAACGACATGCATCAGCAACGATACCCGGAAATCGTAATGACCTTAAAACTGCCCTGTAATCTTCCAACAGAGATATCCTATGGTGCCAACAACTGTTACTTCATCGGCAATGGTCAGGAAGGAAAGCTCCGGGTTCCTATTTACGAAGAAGAGATGAAATATTTCTATTCCAATTATAAGGATTACTATTATCTTCCAAACGAAGATATTGCCATACATAAATCGGTTGCCTCTTTTGTTGATAAAGCTTATCGGGAACAGGCACATGCTTCCAATTGCTATACGAAAAAGGCATCCTCTTATCTTCCACAGTGGGATGTATTGTTTACACCATTCTTCAAGCGTGATTACAAAGCAAAAGAGTTATTTTTCGAACTGACAGACGAATTTAAAACAAAACGTGAAGATTTCAACCGTTATGCGCAACACATTCTACAAATGATGGCAGCATACAAAGAATAGATTCACCGTACTCAAAAAGCCGTAATTGTAGCAATTTACAATTACGGCTCTTCTATTTCTCACATATTCTCATCTAAAAATTTTACGACTTACACTTTACATAGAAGAACGAATTCTTTCTATCATAGTTGATTTCCTTATAGTTCATAATCTGCTCTGTACTTCCAATAAACAGAATACCTTCACTCTTTAATGAAGTGTTGAACTTACGGAATACTTCATCCTTTGCTTCTTCTGTAAAATAAATCAATACATTTCTACAAACAATCAAATCACATCTATCTGGATAAGTGTCCTTCAACAGATTATGCTGCTTAAACTCAACTCTTGATTTTATCTCGTCAGAAATCTGATAGGATGGTCCTATCTTGGTAAAATACTTCTTCTTCAAATCGTCAGGCACAGAAGCAATGCTCTTCTCGTTATATAATCCAGCCTTTGCTTTTTCAATAACCTGCTTATCAATATCTGTTGCAATAATCTTAATCTGATTCAACGGAATATGTCTGGAAAATGCCATAACAAGAGAATACGGTTCATCACCCGTTGAACAAGCCGCACTCCATATCTTAAGATTCTTACCAAACTTTCGAATCAATTCTGGTATAATCTCCTGATCCATCAATTTCCACTGTTCCGGATTACGATAGAATTCAGACACATTAATCGTAAGATAATTAACAAAGTCATCAAATACCGTCTTATCCTCTTTCAGCTTTTGCAAAAATTTGTCATAACCAGTAATCTTGTACTTTGCAATTAACGTATCAATTCTGCGCTTCATCTGCTTCTCTTTGTAAGCATTGAGGTCAATTTTGGTTAAGGCATATACTTCCTTTTTAAAATATTCATAATCGTATACCATAGGTTTCCCCCTTCCTTAAGCTCATCGCTTAAACTATACCTTTAGTATCTCTCTTGTATGAAAATAACTCTAGGAACATAATGTTCCTAGAGTATAAACATTCAATTGTCATTATACGATTTCAGCAATCCCCTTTGAGCAATCAAATAACTAATTATTCTTCTTCAGCTTCCTGCTTAGCGATAACTGCATCGATATCTACAGAAACAACATCTGCATCATCAGCAGCTTCTTCTTCAACAACTTCCTTTACTTCTGGAGCAAATAAAGCCTTGATGCTTAAGCTGATCTTCTTACCTTCTTCATTGAAGTCAACAACCTTTGCTGTTACTTCCTGACCTACTGTTAATACGTCAGATGGCTTCTCGATGTGCTCTTTCGCAATCTGAGAAACATGAAGTAATGCATCGATACCTGGCTCAAGTTCAACGAATGCACCGAAGTCTGTCATTCTTGCAACCTTACCAGTTACTTCGTTACCTACAGCATACTTTGTAGCTGCATCCTTCCAAGGATTGGAATCATCAAACTTTAAGGAAAGAGCAACCTTTGTTCCTTCGATTTCCTTAATGAGAACCTTAAGAGTCTCACCAACCTTGAATACCTTCTTAGGGCTTTCAACACGTCCCCAAGACATTTCAGAAATATGAAGTAATCCGTCTACACCGCCAAGATCAATGAATGCACCGAAATCTGTAACGTTCTTAACAGTACCTTCAACGATATCACCAGCTTTGATCTTCTCGAATAATTCTTTCTGCATCTCTGCCTTCTTAGCAACGATTAACTGCTTACGATCTCCGATATATCTTCTTCTCTTAGGATTGTACTCGCTGATAACGAATTCGATATCCTGTCCAGCATACTTGCTTAAATCCTTCTCATATACATCAGATACAAGGCTAGCTGGGATGAAGATTCTTACTTCTTCAACAACAACACTTAAACCACCATCTAATACCTGAGAAACCTTTGCTGTTAAAACTTCCTTGTTATTGAAAGCTTCTTCAATTCTCTTGTTGCCTCTGTCAGCAGCAAGTCTCTTGTATGTGAGGAGAACCTGTCCCTCACCATCATTTACCTTAAGAACCTTAACTTCCATCTTATCGCCAGGCTTTACGAGGGTTGTAAGGTCAACATTGGATTCATTAGTATACTCATTACGAGTAAGGATACCATCTGACTTGTAACCGATGTTAAGGATGATTTCATCTGGCTTTACATCGATGACTGTACCTTCAATTACCTCTCCTGTATGAATAGTTTTTAATGATTCTTCTAACATTTGTTCAAAAG
>CAYUKO010000154.1:0-8482 GCA_964445375.1 uncultured Roseburia sp. | reverse complement strand
GGCTCCTACCTGAGTAAAATATTTCTTTTTAAATTCCTCAGGAACACAGGCAATACTTTTACTGTTGTACAGACCCACTTTTGCCTTTGCAATTACCTGTTTATCAATATCTGTAGCATAAATCTTAATATTATTTAATGGCACATGTTTGGAAAGAGCCATAACTAGAGAATATGGCTCGTCACCGGTAGAGCATGCTGCACTCCATATTTTTAAATTTTTACCAAATCTTTTGATTAATCTTGGAAAAACCTCTTTATCCAAAACTTCCCATTGTTCCGGATTTCTATAAAATTCCGAAACATTGATGGTAAGATAATTCACGAAGGCTTCAAAAAGTTCCTTATCTGTTTTTAATGCTTTAACAAAATTATCATATCCACTGATTTTGTGTTTTGCAATCAAAGCATCAATCCTTCTCTTCATCTGAGCTTCTTTATATGCATTTAAATCAATCTTAGTTAAAGAATAAACTTCTTTTTTTAAGTATTCGTAATCATATACTGCCATAATGTCTCCTACTTTCTCCCCTTATTATCATTTCATATTCTTGATACAACAACAGCACCATGCACAAAACAGCTCCACTTTTTCTTGTTTAAAGTCGCTTTATTTTATACATAGTGCTGTTCATTTCTTATGAATTATAAAATCGACAGCCTCTTTATAATCTTCTTTTATTCCTGTTCAGCAATTACTGCATCCACATCTACAGAAACTACATCCGCTTCTTCTTCGCTTTCTTCTGCTTCAGGAGCCAAAAGAGCTTTTACACTAAGACTGATTTTCTTATCTGCTTCATTAAAGTCCACAACCTTAGCAGTTACTTCATCACCAACTTTTAATACATCAGCCGGTTTTTCAATATGTTCTTTGGAAATCTGAGAAACATGAAGTAACGCATCCACACCTGTCTCCAATTCAACAAATGCACCGAAATCAGTCATTCTTGCAACTTTACCGGTTACAACATTTCCAACAGCATATTTCACATCTGCATCTTTCCAAGGATTCGCATCTTCAAATTTTAAACTGAGTGCAATCTTTGTTCCTGAAATTTCTTTAATAAGAACGTTAACTTTATCGCCAACCTTGAATACTTTCTTAGGGTTTTCTACTCTTCCCCAAGACATCTCTGAAATGTGAAGAAGTCCGTCTGCTCCGCCTAAATCGATAAATGCACCGAAATCTGTCACATTCTTAACAGTACCTTCTACTACATCTCCTTCATGGATTCTTTCAAATAATTCCTTCTGTAATTCAGCTCTCTTTGCGGCTACTAAAACCTTGCGGTTACCGATGTATCTTCTTCTCTTTGGATTGTATTCTGTAATTACAAACTCAATATCCTGTCCTGCATATTTGCTTAAATCTTTTTCATAAGTATCAGATACCAGGCTTGCAGGGATGAAAATTCTTACTTCATCAACTACTACACTTAAACCGCCCTCTAATACCTGTGTCACTTTTGCAGTCAGCACTTCCTGATTATTAAATGCTTCTTCGATTCTCTTATTTCCTTTTTCTGCTGCAAGTCTCTTGTAGGTAAGTGTTACCTGACCTTCTCCATCGTTCACCTTTAATACCTTAACTTCCATGGTATCGCCCGGTTTTACAACAGTAGTCAAATCTACATTTGGTTCATTGGTATATTCGCTTCTTGTAAGGATACCATCTGCTTTAAAACCAATGTTGATGATAACTTCGTCTGGTTTAACATCAATAACTGTACCTTCAACTACCTCTCCCGAATGGATTGTTTTGCATGATTCTTCTAACATTTGTTCAAAAGTTAATTCTGACATAATTTTGAACCTCCTCAATTATTTTGTTTGGGGTAGAAGCCCCCGCTGTGATGCCCACTAGTTCTACAGAATTAGGTAATTCTAATTGCAGGTCTGCCAGTGTCTGTATATAGTAAGTATTCTCACATTCACTTTTGCAAAGCTCATAGAGCTTACGCGTATTGGAACTATGAGTACCACCTATCACAATCATAACGTCAACTTTTGCCGCTAATTCGCTTGCTTCCTTTTGACGTTCTTCTGTCGCATTGCAAATAGTATTCGCAACAATTATATCATAACCTTTTTTTTGAAAAATTTCAACTAATTCTTTAAATTTCTTGTAGTTAAATGTCGTTTGGGATACGATACATAGTTTTTCGTCTTTTTCGGCCTTGAAATCTTCCGCTTCTTCCCTTGATTCTATCACGGTTGCAGGCGTTTTGGACCAGCCTTTGATTCCTTCTACTTCCGGATGACCATCATTACCTATAATGATGATTCTTCTTCCATCTTCACTTTCCTTCTGGACAATGTTATGAATTCTCTTTACAAAAGGACATGTCGCATCAATACATTCCAGACCCTTCTCTTCAATCAAATCACATATTTCTTTTGACACTCCATGGGAACGTATTACAACACTTCCCTCACTAAGAGCCTCTAACTCGTCCTTACCTTCCAATACCTTTACGCCTTTTTCTTCAAGATCTTTTACAACCTCTTCGTTATGGATAATCGGACCATATGTGTATATCTTTTTCCCTTGCTCGGTCTGCTCATATACCTTATCCACAGCACGTTTTACACCAAAGCAAAAGCCTGATGATTTTGCCAGTATTACTTCCACAAAATACCCTCAACTTTCTTATAAGAATATCCGCAACTCAAAACTTGGTTCCTATAATAGCTCTATGATATAGCTCATTACTTACACATTGCAATGACTGCATCTGCCACTTCCTCAATTGTCATATCCGAAGAATCAAGCAAAACCGCATCATCCGCCTGTTTTAACGGAGAGATATCACGATGCATATCACGATAATCTCTTTCAATAATATCTTTTTCAATGACATCCAGATCGCATGCTTCGCCCTTTGCCTGAAGTTCCTCATATCGTCTTACAGCTCTTACTCTGCTACTTGCTGTCAGATATACTTTCACATTCGCATTTGGCAATACACATGTTCCGATGTCTCTTCCATCCATAACAACACTTTCTTTCTGTGCCAAAGCTCTCTGCAGGTCAACAAGCTTTTCTCTGACGTCTTTATTCACGCTACTTGCCGATGCCATTCTTCCAACTTCCTCTGTACGAATCAACCCATTCACATTTCTGCCATTCAGCCATACAACCTGCTCTCCATTTTCATAGGAAATCGTTACATCAACATCCTTGCAGGCATTGCTGATTTTATCCTGCTCATCCGCACCGATTCCTGACTCAAGGAAAAACAATGCCATAGCTCGATACATAGCTCCTGTATCTACATAAATATAATTCTTCTTCTTTGCAATTAACTTTGCAATCGTACTCTTGCCAGCTCCTGCCGGTCCATCAATTGCGATACTATAATTCATTGCGAAACGCACCTTTCTTATTCTTATGTTCTTATGTTTTATACCACACTGCCTTTATAGCCTCTATAACGCCAAACAGCACTATAACATCTCCGCTGCACTGGCACCTGCAAGATAACCTGTCGACCAGGCAATCTGCAGATTAAAACCACCTGTCAACGCATCCAGGTCAAGCACTTCACCTGCAAAATACAATCCTTTTACAAGCTTTGATTCCATGGTAGACGGACTGACCTCTGACACATTAACACCACCTTTGGTTACAATAGCTTCATTGTAATCCCTAATACCGGATATCGTCAACTCCATATGCTTTATGGTATCAACAAAACGTTCTCTTTCTTCTTTGGTAATCTCATTGACCTTCTTATCCGGGTTGATATCTGCAAGCCTTGGCATAATCGGTAACAACTTTGCAGGAAACAGCGACGTAATCGCATTCTTAAACTGCTTATTCTTATTCTCGTCAAATTCCCTTAAGATTCGCTTATCAAGCTGTTCCTTTGATAATGCCGGTTTTAAATCTATATATAATTTTGCATTCTTTCCCTTTGCCTTATGCACATAATAACTGCTTGCACTCAGCATAAGCGGTCCGCTTACACCATAATGCGTAAAAAGCATTTCGCCAAAATCAGAATATATCTTCTTTCCTTCCACTTCTACGGTTGCTGTCACATTACGAAGCGACAATCCTTGAAGCTCCTTGCACCAGTCTTCTGCAATCTGGAATGGTACAAGTGCCGGAGACAGCTCTGCGATAGAATGCCCACAATCCTTTGCAAACCGATAACCATCACCTGTAGATCCCGTTAAAACATAGGAAATCCCACCTGTTGCAACAATAACACGATCTGCTGAAATTACCTCTTTATTTTTTAACTTAACTCCTGTTACTATCGCATTCTGTTTCTTCTTATTTTTGTTTGCTTTTTTCTTTTTATACTTATCCTGCGACTGCTCTTCCACATCTTCTGGTTGTTCTTCCTCTTCTACAAGCTTTTGTGTCAGTACAGCATCCACCTCGCGATTCAACAAGAGATTCACTCCTGAAAGCTTTAACTGCGTATCTAATGCTCTTATTACATCCGAGCTATGATCCGATTCAGGAAAAACTCTCTGTCCACGCTCAACTTTAAGTTTGCAGCCTGCATTTTCAAAAAACTGCATAACTGCCTGATTGTCAAATCCATAAATCGCACTATACAAAAACTTATCATGCTCCATGACATTCGAAAATAAGTCCTCTACCTCACAGGCATTTGTAACGTTACATCGACCTTTTCCTGTAATAAAAATTTTTTTACCTATCTTCTCATTTTTCTCAAGCAAAGTAACATGATGACCTGCTTTTGCAGCAGTAATGGCCGCCATCGTTCCTGCCGCTCCTGCTCCTATGACTACAATATTACTCACTATCTCTGTTCCCTTTCTCTCTGCAACGGAGTACTTAAGGTTGTCTCATCAATAAAATTAATTTCATCCTTCAAATAGACCTGATAATTATCCCACACATCCTCTAATGATTCCAATGTTTTTCTGACATCGTCCGGTCGCTTCAAACAAAGCGCAACAACCAAAGCATTAATCAAGCTAAGCGGAGCTGCCAGGGAATCAACGATAGAAACCATTTCACTCTTAGCCATCAAATTACAGGATGAATACAAACACATCGGAGAATGGATGGTATCTGTAATCGAAATCACTTTCGCATTTCTGTCATTTGCAAATTCCATTGCCTTAAGTGTTCTCATGGAATAACGTGGAAAACTAATTCCGACCATCGCATCTTTTTCTCCAATTCGGATCATCTGTTCAAAAATCTCTGTCGTACTGGTAGAGGCAAGCAGAATTACATTTCCTCTGACCATACTTAGATAAAAATGCAAAAATCTCGCAAGAGGCTCACAGCTTCGAATCCCAATAATATATACATGTTCTGCATTCAAAATAGTATCTACTGCTGCTTCAAATGCCTGAGGGTCTACATGCTCTATTGTATCACTGATATTTTCCATATCTGTGGTAAGTACAGAGGTCAGAATTTCTGACTGCGTACTCTTACCATATTTGGCACCAATTTTCTGCACAGAATTCAACTTATTCTTAACCCAGTCTGCCAAAGCCTCCTGAAATTCAGGATAACCTTCATATCCAAGACAATATGCGAAACGGACAACCGTTGATTCACTAATTCCAACCGTTGCCCCTAACTTTGCTGCTGTCATAAATGCAGCCTGTTCGTAATGATCCAAAATAAAGGTTGCAACCTTTTTATGGCTCTTACTCATTTTATTAAATTTATCATTAATTCTGGATATTGTATCGTTTCTGTAATCCATCCAATGCCTCCAGCCAATCCATTCCTATCTATTTGGTATGTTTATCATTTTAAGAAGTATTAAGTGAACCCTTATTGGCACTTAAAACCTACGAACACCCCTTAAAAATATCTTCTAATAAACCTATTGTTTCCTCTAACGTCAAATCATAATCGCCTGTCAACACCATACATGCACAGCCATGAATAAAAATCCACATCTTCATAAAAAGTCCACTCGGATTCGCACATCCAACGGCAGCCGCCTTATTAATTTCCTTACTAACTGCACCAACTTTTCCGTTCAATAACTCGTAAAGACTTTTATCCCCTCGATTATCCGACAGAAACAATAACTGAAACAACTTGCTTTCTTCTTTCGCAAAATTTATATACGCAAGTCCAAGATGAATAAATGGTGTTTCCACCTCTGACTTGAAATTTTCATAATAATCTGAAAAAGTATCCATCGCCTTCTGATGAATCTCCCCATACAATTCATTCATATTGGCATATACTCTGAAAATCGGTTGCGTAGAGCAGCCAATCTTCGCAGCCAATTTTCTGGCTGTTACATTTTCCATACCCTCTTCCCTAGTCAACGCTAAAGCCGTATCCAAAATCATATCTTTTGTAACCGATTCTTTTCTTGCCATATTTCCAACCATGCCTTTCCTTGTCTGCAATAAGCCTTCTCTTCTTATTAACATGCAGACACTTTTCACATTTTGTATTATATATATAATACTTAAAAATCAGTATCGGACAGATTTTTACTATCCGATACTGATCTCTTATTGCACATACTAATTCCTATGCAACATAATTCTAATCATTAAACTGGATATGCTCCATTCTTTGTATCAGCCTGTGCCATATCAACCTTTTCCTGCTGAGCCTGACGATACTTAAAGAAATCAGTAGCAACCTGCGGGAATAACGCATAAGATAATACGTCTTCATCCTGCTGCTTCCATTCTTTCATTTCTTCTTCAATCTTCTTTAACTCATTTGGAAGCTTATCAGCCGGACGGCAGGTGATGATGCTTGCCTTCTCCTCAGCAGAAAGAACCTTATCCTGTACTTCCTTGTTAAATGGCTTAACTGTCTGACCATATTCACCACGTAATACAGCCTTTGTTTCTTTTGTAGCCATCTTATATCTTTCACCCATTAATACATTGAATACAGCCTGTGTACCAACAATCTGAGATGAAGGTGTAACAAGAGGTGGCTCACCAAGATCCTTACGAACTCTTGGAATCTCCTGAAGCACTTCATAGTACTTATCTTCTGCATTCTGTTCCTTTAACTGGCTAACCATGTTAGATAACATACCGCCTGGTACCTGATACATTAATGTCTTGATATCAACACCAAGTACCTTTGGATTCAATAATCCTGAAGCAAGACACTCTTCTCTGTATGGTCTGAAATGTTCAGCAATTTCAGCAAGAAGGTTCTGATCTAAACCTGTATCATATGGTGTACCCTTGAAGGTTTCAACCATAACTTCTGTAGCAGGCTGAGATGTACCAAGTGCGAATGGTGAAATTGCACAATCAATTACATCAACACCAGCTTCAACAGCCTTTAAGTAAGTCATAGAAGCAACACCAGATGTATAATGTGTATGCAACTGGATTGGAAGCTTTGTAGCAGACTTCATAGCCTTAACTAATTCCTCAGCCTTGTAAGGAACTAACAGACCAGCCATATCCTTGATACAGATAGAATCTGCACCCATCTCTTCGATATCCTTAGCCATCTTCATCCAGTACTCTAATGTATAAGCATCACCAAGTGTATAAGAAAGAGCGATCTGAGCCTCACCTCTTCCTTCTCTCTGCTTAATTGCATTTGCAGCATTTACAGCACACTGTAAGTTTCTTAAATCATTAAAGCAGTCAAAGATTCTAATTACATCAATACCATTTGCAATAGACTTCTCTACGAATTCTGTTACAACGTCATCTGCATAATGACGATATCCTAAGATATTCTGGCCTCTGAATAACATCTGAAGCTTTGTATTCTTAACCTTATCTCTGATTTTTCTTAATCTTTCCCATGGATCTTCCTTTAAGAAACGTAAGGATGCATCAAATGTTGCGCCTCCCCAACACTCTAAGGAATGATAGCCAACCTTATCCATTGTTTCAAGAATAGGGAGCATAAGCTCGGTCGGCATTCTTGTTGCTATTAAAGACTGATGGGAGTCACGAAGAACAGTTTCTGTGATTCCAACAGGTTTCTTAACTATTTCTGACATTACCTTTTCCTCCTATTAAATAATAAACGCTAAAAGCTATGCAATTCGTAAATCCTTCGGATTTACTTCATCGCGCTTTGCGCTTTATAAATACAGGCTTAAATACATATCTGTACAAACAAGTTTGACATCTATGTATTTAATCTGTATTTGCATAGCTTTAAAATACACCGAATATCGCCATAAATGTTCCGGCTGCTACTGCGGTACCAATAACACCGGCAACGTTAGGTCCCATCGCATGCATAAGCAGGAAGTTTGTAGGATCTGCTTCCGCACCAACCTTCTGGGATACACGAGCTGCCATAGGAACTGCAGATACACCTGCAGAACCGATTAACGGATTAACCTTGCCCTTGGTCATTACGCACATTAACTTACCAAATAATACACCGGCTGCTGTACCGAATGCGAAAGCAATAAGTCCTAAAATAACAATCTTGATTGTCTGCATATTTAAGAAAGCTTCTGCACTTGTAGTAGCACCTACAGATGTACCAAGTAAGATAACTACAATGTACA
>CAYUKO010000153.1:0-8544 GCA_964445375.1 uncultured Roseburia sp. | reverse complement strand
ATCTACTATAATTAATAGTGAATCATGTTATATTTATAATGATTCTGAATTTTGATATGAATAATCAAGAAAATGGGGAATCTTAGCATTGAGGTTCAAAAATTGTAGGAGGGATTACGATGGTACAGCTTATTTTAGGAAAAAAAGGTAAAGGCAAGACAAAAATTGTATTGGACATGGTAAATAAAGAGATTGCAAGTGCGAATGGCAATATTGCATATCTCGATAAGGGTATTGATCATATGTACGAATTAAATAATAAGATTCGTTTGATTAATGTAAAAGACTATGGAGTTTCTAATGCAGATGAGTTTATAGGATTTATCAGAGGTATTCTTTCTCAGGATCATGATTTAGAGCAGATATATTTCGACAGCTTCCTGAAGATTGCCTGTCTGGAAAATGACATGGGTAGAATGGAAGAAACTGTGAAGAAGTTGAATGACATCAGTGAAACATATGGATTCAAGGTTATTGCCAGCGTTTCCATGGATGAATCTGAGTTGCCGGAATCTTTAAAATCGAAAGTTATTGTATCTCTTTAAATATACATAGAAGCCTCGGAAGAATCTTCCGGGGCTTTTGTAGAATTAGGAGGAGTTTTTGTGGCGAACAGGAGAAATCGTCAGGTGGTTGAAATAACCAGAAGATCAGGAAAAACGATGAATAAAATAGAGTTCTTGATTTTTGGGGCAATGATTGTTTACCTTATTGTTGTAGTTGTGTCATATCTGAATTCAGAGAAGATAAGAGGATATGAAATTAAGATGGGTTCTCTATCAGAAACAAAGACCTATACAGGAATTGCAATCAGAGAAGAGGAAATATTAACAACGCCATATACGGGGTATATCAATTATTATGTACGTGAGGGCGAAAGAGTATCTACAAGAGATACCGTATATTCTATTGACGAAAGTGGTAAATTGGCAGGATTATTGAATTCTGGAGAGCTTGGTGAGAATTCTTATACAGATGAGGAGCTTAGCGAGTTTCGCTCCGAAATCATTCAATATGATCGAAGCTTTGATAAGAAGGATTTTGGAAGTGTTTATGACTTTAAATATGATATTGAAGGAGCTGTGATTAAGCTTGTTAATATAGATATGTATCAAAGTATGGAGACTTTGAATAAGTCCAGTCTTGGCGGCATGGTTAATATGTGTACGGCTGGCAAAACAGGATATGTTGTGTATAATACAGATGGATATGAGGATGTGTCAGCACAGGATATCACTGCTGCAGATTTTGATATGGCAGAATATGAGAAATATAGAATTAACAATAATGATTTGGTTGAGACAAATGCCACAGTTGCAAAATTGGTAACCGATGAAGAGTGGTCTCTTGTTATACAGGTAGATGAGGAACGTGCACAGGCTTTGGAAGAAGCGGAATATGTCAAGATAAAGTTTCTCAAGACGCAGGAAAGTTCATGGGCTTCTGTTACGATTTTACGGAAGGATGATGGAATATATGCTGTGTTAGGCTTTAATAATTCCTGTAATACCTTCTGTACAGACCGCTTTGTGGAGATTGAATTAGTAATCAATGATGAAGAAGGGTTGAAGATACCGAATTCGGCAATCGTTGAGAAGGAATTCTATATTATCCCTGCGGAGTATATGAGTAAAGGTGGAGCAAATGGTAATTATGGTGTTTCCAAGGAATTTTTTGATGAAAATGGTAATGTAGTATACCAGTTTGTTGAAACCACAGTTTATAATTCGGATGAAAATGAATTCTATGTAGATAATGAAAATCTTAGTGTTGGTGATTATATATGTAAACCGGATTCCGCGGAGAAAATGGCAATCAGTAAATCCGGTACTCTGATTGGTGTATATAACATGAATAAAGGATATGCGGATTTTAAACAGATTACCATTTTGTATCAGAATGATGAGTATGCAATCGTCAGCTCAAATACAAAGTATGGCTTGACGGTATATGATAGAATCGTATTAGATGCATCCAGTGTAAATACGGATGATTTTATATATTAAAGTGATGTGTGAAAAACTTTGGAAAGGCATGGTTATTGATATGACAATGATTAAGGAAAATATAAAATATGTAGAGCAGGTGATTGACAAAGCCTGCGAAGAATCAGGACGTAACCGCAAAGAGGTTACGTTGATTGCAGTCAGTAAGACAAAGCCCGTAGAAATGCTTCAGGAAGCCTATGAGACAGGATGTAGAGACTTTGGAGAGAATAAAGTGCAGGAGCTTGTCGATAAGTATGAAGTACTTCCAAAGGATATCAGATGGCACATGATAGGTCATTTGCAGAGAAATAAGGTAAAGTATATTGTTGATAAAGTACACTTGATTCATAGTGTTGATTCCATCAGGCTTGCGGAAGAAATTAGCAAGGAAGCAGTAAAGAAAGATGTTACGGTAAATATATTGATTGAGGTAAATGTTGCAGACGAAGAGACAAAATTTGGTACTTCACTTGAGGAAGCGAAGCAATTAGTATGCGAAGCCGCTAAATTACCCAATGTTTACATAAAGGGACTCATGACAATTGCGCCTATAGCACAGAATGAGGAGGAAAATAGGCAATATTTTCAACAATTAAAGAAATTATCGGTTGACATTGCAGCAGAAAACATTGATAATGTAAGTATGGAAGTACTATCTATGGGTATGACAGGTGATTATTCGGTGGCAGTATCAGAGGGAGCGACATTGGTGAGAGTAGGAACCGGTATCTTTGGAGAAAGAAATTATTCCATTTCCATGTAATGTTTAATTAGGGAATTAAGAAAGGAAACTTAAAAATGGGAGTTATGGATAAGTTTTTAAACGTAATGAAATTAAATGATGTTGAAGACGAATACGATGGCGATGATTACTATGATGATGAAGAGCCTGTTGAAAAGATAAAGAAATCCTCCTATAGAGAAGAGGAAGATGATTACGATGATGTTATGGACAAGCCAAGAAAAACATCTCAGAAGGTAACACCAATTCGACAGGTGAAGCGTCCAACTGGTAATGGGATGCAGGTATGTGTTATTAAGCCAACAAGTGTAGAAGATGCAAAAGAAATTACAGATACTTTACTGGCTAACAGAACAGTTGTGTTAAATATGGAAGGTCTTGAAATTGATGTTGCACAGAGAATTATTGATTTCGCTTCTGGTTCTACCTATGCAATTCATGGTAATTTGCAGAAAATCTCAAATTATATATGTATTCTGACACCGGCAAGTGTGGACATATCAGGCGATTTTCAGGAAATATTTTCAGGCACATTTAATGTACCGCCAATATCTCACAATGCGATATAAGGAAAAACTTCCTGCTTAGACGGTAGGAAGTTTTTTTGTGCACATTCTTTATTTCAGATAGGAAATTAATACATAAAAGTATTTAGGGAGGAACTATGTCACAGAGATTAACAATCAATCAAAACAACAAACCAATTTATGATATTGTATATGAGAATGATTTTTCAATGCTTCCGGCTGAACTGGAAAAGTTTAATATTGCAGATAAGAAGCTTTGTATTATTACGGACTCTAAGGTAAATGGATTATATAGTGATGATGTCTGCGCTGTTTTAAAGGACAAGTGTAAGAGTGTTGTTGTATTTTCTTTCCCAGATGGAGAAAAGAGTAAGAACCTTGATACCGTAAAGGACATTTATGAATTTTTAATTCAGAATAAGTTTGAAAGAAAAGATATGCTTCTGGCATTGGGTGGAGGCGTTGTAGGTGATATTACCGGCTTTGCTGCTGCAACTTATTTAAGAGGCGTTGATTTTGTTCAGATTCCAACTACGCTTTTAGCGCAGGTAGACAGCAGCGTTGGAGGTAAGACAGGCGTTGACTTTGACCAGTATAAGAACATGGTTGGTGCTTTTTATATGCCGAAGCTGGTATATATGAATCTTGCAGTGCTTCGTTCTCTTGATGACAGACAGTATTATGCTGGAATGGCTGAAGTTATGAAATACGGTTTGATTAAGAATGCTGCTTTCTATGAGTGGATTATTGATCACATGTATGAAATTCACGAGAGAGATTTGGATACTCTTGAAGAAATGGTAGTAAAGAGCTGTACTTTCAAAAAATTTGTAGTAGAAAAGGATCCAACAGAAAAGGGCGAACGTGCAATTTTGAATTTTGGTCACACAATTGGTCATGCAATAGAAAAGGCAAAAAATTTCGAGCTTATGCATGGTGAATGTGTTGCATTAGGAAGCGTTGCAGCTGCATATATCTCATGGAAGAGAGAACTCCTGTCCATGGATGAATATTATGAAATCAGGGATATGTTTGTTCCGTTCAACCTTCCCATTTCTATCGATGATATTGATCCTGAGGAAATCTTACAGTTAACCGCATCTGATAAAAAGATGGAAGGCAATCAGATTAAGTTCATTCTTCTTAAGAAGGTTGGAAAGGCAATGATTGATACTACGGTTACAAAAGAAGAAATATTAGAGGGAATTAAAGAAATTTATTTTAGCGAAGAGGATGCTCATGAATAAAAGAAAAGGAATTCTATTACTTGTTGATACTGTTTTTTTAGCAATTTTAATCTTTCTGGATCAGATAACAAAACACTATGCGGTGGTTTATTTAAAAGATCAGGAGCCTGCGAAGTTGATAGATGGTATATTTGAATTGAATTATCTTGAAAACCGTGGAGCTGCATTTGGAATGCTGCAAAATCAGAAATTTTTCTTTATTTTTATTGCCGTCATTATTTTGGCAGTAATTATATATGTTTTATGGAAAACTCCAAATCAGAAGAAATATACGAAACTTCATATTGCACTTGTATTAATTGCTGCAGGAGCCATTGGAAATATGATTGACAGATTAAGATACGATTATGTTGTAGATTTCCTTTATTTTAGTCTGATTAATTTCCCGATATTTAATGTTGCGGATATTTATGTAACATGTGCAGCAGTGTATCTTGTTATCTTATTACTTTTTGTATATAAAGAAAGTGATTTGGAATTTTTGACGTTAAGAACAAAGAAGTTTCGTGATGTAAAATAATGTTAGTATGAGGGCGCATAGTTATATGAATGAAGTGATTTTTGATATCGTTCCGGAAATGGAAGACGAAAGAATTGATAAATGCATATGTAATTATATGGATTCCTTATCCCGCTCTTATATTCAGAAGATTGTGAAAGATGGAAATGTTTTTGTCAATGATTTGCCAGTGAAGTCTAATTACAAGGTTAAGGTAGATGATAAGGTACGTTTTATCATTCCTGATAATGTGGAACCGGATATTCCTGCGCAGGATATTCCCCTTGATATTATTTATGAAGATAAAGACGTGTTAATAGTCAATAAACCAAAGAATATGGTAGTTCATCCTGCACCGGGACATTATGAGGGTACGATTGTGAATGCTGTTATGTATCATTGTAAGGATGCTCTCTCAGGGATAAATGGTGTTTTGCGGCCGGGTATTGTACATCGTATCGATAAGGATACCACAGGGTCTTTGATTATCTGCAAAAATGATGAAGCACATAATCAGATTGCGGCACAGTTAAAAGAACATTCCATTAATCGTAAGTATAGAGCCATTGTTTTTGGAAGAGTTTCTCAGGATGAAGGTGTCATAGATGCTCCTATTGGAAGACATCCGACTGACAGAAAGAAAATGGCAATCAATCATAAAAACGGGAAACATGCCGTTACTCATTATCGGGTATTAGAGCGGTTTGATAAATTTACTTATATCGAATGTAAACTTGAAACAGGTAGAACACATCAGATTAGAGTACACATGACTAGTATTGGTCATCCGTTGTTAGGGGATGAAGTTTATTCAAGTGCAAAATCACCTTATAAAGTAAATGGACAGACTCTTCATGCAATGACGCTTGGCTTTGTGCATCCATCAACAAAAGAATATATGGAGTTTGAAGCACCATTGCCTGAGTATTTTGAGGATATATTACGTAAGCTTAGAAGTTAATAAGAAATATTATTTACAAATATAGTGCAAACTGCATAAGTTTGCACTTTTTGTTTTGTTAAAAAACATTAAAGAATATTATTTCGTGCAATAAATTATAATATTTCTATTAATTTTAAATTGAAAATTTATAAAGATGTGCTATACTAAAAGAGTAAATAAATTATGTAAACAAAAGGAACTATTTATTATTTATGCAATATACAAGAGAAACAGCGATAAGTACTTTATTAGACAGTTATCGGGCTTATTTCAATATTACTTTGTTCGAGGAAGAACAGAAGCCGCTCACAGCTATCTGTGAGTTTTTTGAACATTCGGAGAAGTATGTTTTATCAAGAAAGGCGCAGCTTTGGGCTTCCGAAGCTGAGGAGTTCATTTATTTATATGATGTGGAACATCTTACTTTAGAAACTTATGAAAAATGCAGAGATTATGCCAGAGAGGATGGTATGAAGAGAGCGAATATCGGTTCTGGGCATATGTATACATATATCACACCAATCTTTATATGCGATTCGTGTGATGACGATGCGAGAAAGGCATTAAAGAAATGCCGGATTTACAAAAGTTTTCGATTTTCTCTACACGGCTGGATGGATTTTCACACTGCTGTTTTTGAGGTTAAAACAAATAAAATCAGTACAAACAGAAGTGGAAAATGTGTTGAGAAAATTTTGAAAAATGTATTATTTCAAAAGAAAAGGAGAAGGGTTTTATGAACACATTAGTATTATTGCTTATCGGTATAGCTGTACTTCTTTGTGGTTATATCTTCTACGGAAGATGGCTCTGCAAACAGTGGGGCGTAGGTGAAGGTAATGAAGAAACACCGGCACACACTATGGAGGATGGTGTGGATTATGTTCCGGCAAAAGCAGCAGTTTTGATGGGACATCATTTTTCATCAATTGCTGGTGCAGGTCCTATTACCGGACCAATTGGAGCTGCTATCTTTGGATGGCTTCCAGTAGTACTTTGGATTTTAGTAGGTGGTATTTTCTTCGGTGGCGTACATGATTTTGGTGCATTATTTGCATCTATTCGTCATAAAGGACAGTCTATCGGTGAAATTATTTCTGCGAATATGAGTAAGCGTGCAAAGAGATTATTTATCATTTTTGCATACTTAACATTGATTCTTGTAGTTGCAGCTTTTGCATCTATCGTTGCTTCCACATTTGGTGCAACTTATGTAGATGGTGTATTGGATAAGGCAGCAAGCGTATCTAACGCATCTGTAGCAATGGTTTCTTTATTATTCATTGTTATTGCTATTGCATTTGGATTCTGTGTATATCGTCGTAATACGCCTATGGGAATTTCTACTATTTTAGGTGTAATCGCAATTATAATCTGTATGGCAGTTGGTATGAATTTCCATCCAATCTATCTGTCAACAAAGGCATGGATGATTATTGTAGGTATCTATATTGCAGTTGCATCTGTAACTCCAGTTTGGATTTTATTACAGCCACGTGATTATTTGAGTTCATTCTTACTTTATGCAATGTTAATCGTTGCTGTTGTAGGTGTAGTAGGCGCTCATCCAAATATCGATCCTGAGCTTTTCCCGGCATTTACAGGTTTTGCTGTAGATAATGGAAATGGTGTACAGTATCTGTTCCCAATCCTGTTTACAACAGTTGCATGTGGTGCTATTTCCGGTTTCCATTCATTGGTTTCTTCTGGTACAACATCTAAGCAGCTTGATAAGGAAACAGATGCAAAGCCAATCGCATACGGCGGTATGTTATTAGAGTGTGTACTTGCAATTCTTACTATTTGTGCAATTGCTTATGCAAGACAGACAGGTCACACAAATGGCGCAACTGATATCTTTGCAGGTGGTATCGCAGGAATGGTTGCAGCAATCCCAGGATTAGCAGGACTTGAGAACATTCTTTATACATTACTTGTTCTTACATATTCTGCATTCTGTTTAACATCACTTGATACAGCAACACGTTTAGGACGTTTCATGTTCCAGGAATTCTGGCTTGAGCCAGGGCAGACGGTAGCTGATGTTAAGGAAGGCTGGAAGAAGGTTTTAGTAAATCCTTATGTTTCAACATTGATTACTGTAGTTCTTGGTATTGCACTTGGTATGACAGGATATGCTAAGATTTGGGGCTTATTCGGAGCTGCAAACCAGTTATTAGCAGGTCTTGGATTACTTGCTGTTGCTACATGGCTTGGTAACGTTGGAAAGAACAACAAGATGTTCTTATTACCAATGGCATTCATGATGGTTGTAACAATCTGTTCCTTAGCATTAACTGTAAAGAACCAGATAGGAATTATTATGGCAGGATCTGCAGATTGGGGGCCATATGCTCAGACAATCTTAGCAATACTTTTGATCGTTCTTTCAATTGTCTTAGTTATTGAAGGTGTCCAGACTTTATTTGGCAAGAACAAGAAGAACGCATAATCGTAGAAAGTATGTAATATACTTATTGCAATGAGATGAATAGAAGGAACTTTGTGTAGAGGAAGAACTCTATATGAAGTTCCTTTTGCGTTATTAAATTAATGTGTTCTATGGAATTGTTATCAGATTTATCAAATATATATTAG
>CAYUKO010000152.1:0-8606 GCA_964445375.1 uncultured Roseburia sp. | reverse complement strand
GTCTGGATGAGAGAAGATGTGTTTTGTATATGATATTTTTGTATGCGTTTATGCCCCGAGTTATTTATAATTCGGGGTTTTTTTATATTATTTTATGAAATTTCATTTACGATAAAACACCAAGAAGAATTTCCTAATAGGAAAAGGAGATTAAAATGAACGAATTTATCAAAAACATTATGGAAAACGTAAGCTTCGTCCTGGAATTCTTAGGTATCGTAGCAATTCTTGTGCTGGTAGCAATTGCAGCAGAGAAGATGATTCAGAAGAAGAACGACAGTACAGAGAAGATACTTACAACAAGAAAGATTGCGATGATAGGTATGTTTTCAGCAGTAGCAGGAATTCTCATGCTTTTAGAGATTCCAATGCCATTTGCCCCATCTTTTTATAAGATAGATCCAAGTGAGCTTCCAGTGTTAATCTGTGGCTTTGCATTTGGTCCAGCTGCAGGCGTTTTAACAGAGTTTATTAAGATTATCATTAAGCTTTTGTTCAAGCCAACTTCAACCGCTTTTGTAGGTGAACTTGCAAACTTCTGTGTTGGCTGTTCCATGATTCTTCCGGCAACCATTATCTATCATGTGAAGAAGAAAAAGACAACAGCAGTAATTGCATGTATTGTTGGAACTTTAACGATGACAATCTTTGGAACCTTATTTAATGCTGTTTATCTTTTACCAACCTTTGCTGTTATGTATGGAATGCCACTCGATGCGTTGATTGGTATGGGAACTGCATTAAATGCAAATGTAACAGACGTATTTACCTTTGTTTCATTCTGCGTAGCACCATTGAATTTAATAAAGGGTGCAGCAGTTTCTACCTTGACCTTTGTTTTGTATAAACCACTCAGCCCAATTTTGAAGGTATCTTATGAAACAAGTGTAAAGTCAAGAAGAGTTGGAGCATAATTCTTAAAATTTTATAAAATAAATCACATAAAAAAGATGTTTTTTTAGGCTTTTTTGTCCTTTTAAAACATCTTTTTTATTGTTTCCTTAAAAATTCCTTAATTTGGATAAATAATTAACACAACACTGTGTTAAAGTGCTATACTGCGAGAGTAAACTTTTAAAAGAGCAAAATCGTTTGCAGAAATGAGGGGTACCGTATATGGAAAACACATTGATAGAAATCAGTGATATGTGTAAGATTTACAATCCGGGTGAAAACGAAGTACGTGCTCTCGATGGTGTTGATTTGCAAATCAGTGAAAACGAATTTGTAGCCATCATAGGACATTCAGGCTCAGGAAAGTCTACGCTAATGAACATGTTGGGATGTCTGGATGTTCCAACAAGCGGAAAGTATTTATTACATAATCAGGATGTATCAGATTTGGAAGATGATGAATTATCGGATGTGCGAAACCGTGAAATAGGTTTTATTTTTCAGGGATTCAATCTGATACAGAATATGACAGCCTTTGAGAATGTAGAGCTTCCGCTCATTTATCGTGGAGTGGGCAAGAAAGAGAGAACGGAGCTATCGTTAAAATCTTTGGAGAAGGTTGGTCTGGCACATCGAATGGATCACAAACCGGCACAAATGTCAGGAGGACAGCAGCAAAGAGTAGCTATTGCAAGAGCCATTGCGCAGGCGCCGCCAATTATCTTGGCGGATGAACCGACAGGTAATCTGGATTCGAATTCTACCAAAGAAATCATGCAGATATTGAGAGAACTTCACAAAGAAGGAAGAACCGTTATAATCATTACACATGATAATGAAATTGCGGAACAGGCAGACAGAGTCATTCGAATCAGCGATGGCAAAATCGTGGAAGACACAGTAAATAAGAGAGAGCAAAGTGAAACTTTATAATGGAAAGAGTTTTCCATATGAGTTTGTATAGCACAAGCTTAAAAATCGTGGAGGAAAAGTATGAAAAAGCGTAAAAAGAAAATGTGGAAAATCATTGTTCCAGTAGCGATTGTATTAGTGATTGCACTGGTAGTAGTTAATATGGCAAATAGTGGTAATGCAGGAATTGCTGTTTATACAGCAAAGGTTACGAGTGGAGATATTCAGTCGGAGCTTAGTACAAGTGGAACAGTAACTGCAGAGGATACTACAACTTATTTTGCACCTGCAAACGGCAAAATAGCAGGTGTACAGGTAGAACAGGGTGATGTTGTAAAGAACGGAGATATGTTAATCTGTTTTGATGAAGAAGCAGTTGCTTATGCACAGAAGCAGAATCAGCTGGAAAGCCAGATCAGTACAGCAGATTATACAGCAACCGTTCAGGATTATCAGAAGCAGAAGGAAAAGCTTGCGCAGGCAGAAGCAGACATTGCTGCTTATGAACTCCAGATCGATGTTTATGAGCAGCATATAGAGGATTTGACCAATGGCATTACGGATGTAAATGCGCTCAAAAAGGCAGATTTATATGCAGATATGTATAGCGTAGAAAAGGCAATCAATACCTATGACCTTGCTATTCAGACACCAAATGAAGATACAGATATGAATGAGCTTATGCGTAAAAGAACCGAAAAGCAGAATGAACTGCTTAAGATTCAAAATGAGCTTAATCTTTTGGCGGACTATGAAACTGACTATGGCTGGGAAGATATGCTGACTCAGGCAAAGAAAGATCTGGCTGACTGTGAAGAAAAATTGCAGGAGGCAAAAAGTGACAAAGCAAGTGCAGAAGCAGCGCTTGTAAATGATAATAAATTAACTGGCTATCAGCTTACACAGGAGAAGACAAAGCTTTCAACACAGGATGCAGAACGTAAATATGCAGAGGCTTTAAATGGTGTCGTTGCAGAATTTGATGGAGTTGTTACCAATTTAAGTGCCGTAGAAGGTGCATCTGTTCAGGAAGGAACCCAGCTTTTAGTATTGGAAAGCTATGATGAAATCTGTGTAGAATTCCAGACATCCAAATACGACTTGGAAGAGCTTCAGGTAGGCCAGAAAGCAATCGTTGAAGTTTCAGGTAAAGAATACGAAGGAACGGTAACAAAGATTAATAAAATGGCAGAGCCTAATTCATCGGGTGTTCCTATGGTAGGTGCAAGAGTACATATTAATAATCCGGATGACAATATTTTCCTTGGAATCGAAGCAAAGCTTACTATTATTACCGCTGAGGAACAAGGCGTGCTACTTCTTCCGGTAGAAGCAGTCAATATGGACAATACAGGAAGCTTCTGCTATATCATTGAGAATAATATACTGGTTAAGAAGTATATTACAACAGGAGTATCTTCTTTGGAATATATGCAGGTTGTAGAAGGATTGTCAGAAGGAGATGAGGTTGTAACTTCCGCATATATGGGTATGGAAATCGCGGAAGGAATGCCAGCAACTGTAATGCCTGATATAGAGGCGATGACAGGAGAAGAAACCGAGACCATGACTTCAGATTCAGAAGAGAGCACAACAGAAAATGCCACAGAAGAATAAGTGCTTGCGATAAATGGAAGGTTAAGGTGAAGTATGGAAAAAATGTTTGAATATATTAAAATAGCCTTGAAGAATATCCAAAGCAACAAAGGACGTTCTTTTTTAACCATGCTAGGTATTATCATAGGTATCTCTTCCGTTATTCTCATTGTATCAACTGGTAATGGTGTGAAATCAGGAGTGAGCGGTCAGTTGGATGAATTAGTAGGTGGTTATATAAAGATATATGCCCCTAACAACGATGAGAATGGAGAATATATTGAATTTACGGATGCCGATTTGGACTTGATTATTGAAGAGATTGACCATGTAAAAGGAGCAACCGATTTTTGGATATTTTCCAATGCAACAGCACAAAGTAATAAAGGAACCTTTAGTGCAGTTCCAACCTTTGGTAATGAATCGTTGCAGTATTATAATACATCCAAGATTGTAAAAGGACATTATTTTACAAAAAGTGATTGTCAAAAAGGTAATAAAGTATGTGTCATTACAGAAAAAAGTGCAAAGAATCTTTTCGGTTCTACCGACGTACTTGGAATGACACTTAGTATGAATTTATATGGTATCACACAGGATTATACGATAATTGGTATTCGAGAAGACAATGATTCGGCAGCAAAGAGTATGATGTTTGGTTCTGGAGAAGTAGAACTTGAAATTCCGATTACGGTATTGGAATCTGTGTATGGATATTATACAGAGAAGTTTACATCCTTCTATGTATTTGCAGATGCAACAGAGTATGTAGACAGCATATCAAAGCAGGCAATCAATTTATTGGAAGCACGATATAATGTCAGAGGTAAAGAAGCAATCGAAGTTTATGATATGGCAAGCAGTGTTGACAGCATCAGCCAGGTTTTAAATTATGTCACAGTATTTGTTGTATTGGTTGCTGCCATTGCATTAATCGTAGGCGGTATCGGTGTTATGAATATTATGCTGGTATCCGTAACAGAAAGAACGAAAGAAATTGGTATTCGAAAAGCTTTGGGAGCCAAGACAGGCTCGATCCTTTTCCAGTTTTTGATGGAAGCTGTAATTATTACTTTAATTGGCGGATTTTTAGGAATTATCCTTGGTATCCTTGGAGCAAAAGGAATCTGTTCATTAATATCAATGCTTGGTCTGGGCGGTATTACAGCACAAATTGATCCGGTAGTTGTATTAACAGCAACACTCTTTTCGACATTGGTTGGTATTTTCTTCGGAATCTATCCCGCCAAGAAGGCAGCAAAGCTAAGTCCAATCGAAGCGTTGCGCCATGAATAAAATGAACAATCGTAACCCAATACTTGCACTTTGGGGAGATTTCGTTATAATAGAAGTAAGTTAATAGAAAAGCACCTGTATTAAGCAGGTGCTTTTTCGGATAGACTTCATTAGGAAAGGACATGAGTTTGTATGGAATTGGAATTTGACGTAAAAATGACACCGGCAGCAATGTATGATTATCTGTTACACCATACGTATAGTGGAATGTCCGGAATTGTTGGAGCTCTTGCAGGAGCCTTTTGCATCATGGTTTTTGTAGCAAATAAATATCCCATTTATCTTATCGCAGGAATTGTCATTCTTGCGTATCTTCCAATGTCTTTATTTCTTAAGGCAAATCAGCAGGTTCAGGGAACACCGGCCTTTAAAAAGCCTCTTCATTACAAGTTGACAGACGAAGGTATCAGTGTATCGCAGGATGATATGGAAGAAAAGCAGAGCTGGGATGATTGTTTCAAGGCAGTTTCTACGAAAAATAGTATTATTTTATATACGTCAAGAACAACAGCATCTATTTTTCCAAAGAAAGACCTTGGTGAGAAGAAGGATGCCGTGATTCAGATGATTTCCACTCACATGCCGCCAAGTAAAGTGAAAATCCGCTTTTAACTGGTGAGCAGAACAAAAAGAAAGATATGGTACAAATATGGTAATTGAAACATGGAGTCCCGAGGAAACCTTTGCAGTTGGTGAAAAGCTTGGAAAAGAAGCAAAGGCGGGAGAAATTTATACATTAAATGGTGATTTGGGTGTAGGAAAGACTGTTTTCACACAAGGTGTTGCCAGAGGCTTAGAAATTGATGAGCCGGTAAACAGCCCTACATTTACCATTGTTCAGGTTTATGAGGAAGGAAGAATGCCTTTCTATCATTTTGATGTCTATCGAATCGGTGATGTAGAGGAGATGGACGAAATTGGCTATGAAGATTACTTTTATGGCGAAGGGGTATGTATCATTGAGTGGGCAGAATTGATTTTGGATATCATACCCGAACATGCCAAAAAGATAACGATAGAAAAAGATTTGGAAAAGGGCTTTGATTATCGGAGGATTACAATAGAAGAATGAAAATACTTGCATTAGACAGCTCTGGGCTCGTAGCCTCAGTAGCAGTAGTAGAAAATGATAATTTAATAGCAGAATACACAATCAATCATAAGAAAACACATTCACAGACGCTTGTGCCAATGCTGGATGAGATTCGCAATATGACAGAGCTTGACATGGAATCCATCGATGCAATTGCGGTGGCAGCAGGACCAGGTTCCTTTACGGGACTCAGAATCGGTTCTGCAACAGCAAAGGGCTTAGGGCTTGCACTCAAAAAGCCTATCGTTGCTGTACCAACAGTAGATGCACTTGCCTATAATCTGTATGGAAGTGACAAGATCATCTGTCCACTTATGGATGCACGAAGGAATCAGGTATACACCGGATTATATGAATTCGTAAGAGAAGAGCAGAATGCAAACTACGAGATGAAGCATCTGGTAACTCAGTGCGCAGTAGATATACAGGAAATTGCAGATAAGATTAACGAATTTGGAAGAGAAGTCATCTTTTTAGGGGATGGTGTCTCTGTTTTTGCTGAAAAACTTGCCGATATCATACATGTAGCATATAGTTTTGCACCAGCATGCTGTAACAGACAAAGAGCAGCGTGTGTAGCAGCCTTAGGAGAGGTTTTGTACGAAAAGGGCTGTATACAGACTGCCGGGGAGCATGCACCGGATTACCTTCGCCTTTCTCAGGCAGAAAGAGAACGTGCTGAGGCGCAGCAAAAAGCATAGAAGGAATGAAAATGGATATAAAGATTCGTGAAATGCAGTACCAGGATGTGGATGCCGTAACTGCTTTAGAAGAAAGCTGTTTTTCCATGCCATGGAAAAGACATGATTTTGAAGAGATTTTAACTAATCCCGATCGAATTTATCTGGTTGCAGAATGTGATAATCAGATTGTCGGAGGTTGTATGCTGACCATGATAGCCGGAGAAGGCGACGTTTCTAATGTGGCAGTGAAGGAAGCTTATCGGGGAAAGCATATTGCAACAGCACTTATGCAGGAATTACTAAGATATGGTGAGGAAAAGGGAATTTATGATTTCACACTGGAAGTGCGTGAACAAAATCATACAGCAATCAGGCTATATGAGAATGCAGGCTTTGTTTCTGAGGGAGTCAGACCGAACTTCTATGAGAAACCCAAGGATAATGCTGTAATTATGTGGAGAAGAACAGCATCATAAGAAACAGCTAGAAGAAAGGATTTTGGATAAGAAAGGATATAGAATTAATACATGCTAGATATTTGTTTATTAGGAACCGGTGGAATGATGCCGCTTCCTTATCGTTGGCTGACATCATTAATGGCCAGATATAATGGAACCAGTATTTTAATTGACTGTGGAGAAGGCACACAGATTGCCATGAAAGAGAAGGGATGGAGTCCAAAACCAATTGATATTATGTGTTTTACCCATTATCATGCGGATCATATCGCCGGACTTCCGGGAATGCTTCTGACCATGGGAAATGCGGAGAAGACAACACCGTTATTAATGATTGGGCCAAAAGGACTTGCAAGGGTAGTCAATGCGCTGCGCGTCGTTGCACCGGAACTGCCATTTGAGATTCAGTATCAGGAGATAACAGAAGCAGAACAGACTTTTCAGTTTGATGGCTTTCACATAGAAACATTCCGTGTGAACCATAATGTCATTTGTTATGGTTATAATATCGTCATTGAACGTAAAGGAAAGTTCCAGCTTGATAAGGCAATGGCACTGGGAATTGACCGCAGATACTGGAATAGATTGCAAAAGGGAGAAACGCTGGAATTGGAAGAAGGCGTTTTTACCCCTGATATGGTCATGGGAGAAACAAGAAAAGGAATTAAGGTCACTTATTGTACGGATTCCAGACCAACAGAAAGTATTGTAAGAAATGCCAGAGGTGCAGACCTCTTTATATGTGAAGGAATGTATGGAGAGCCGGATAAGAAGGAAAAAGCAAAAGAATATAAGCACATGACCTTCTATGAAGCAGCTCAGATGGCGAAGGATGCAGAGGTTACGAAAATGTGGCTGACGCATTATTCACCCTCATTGATACGTCCTGAGGAATACAAGAAGGAAGTACGGGCAATTTTTGCGGAAACCTATATTGCGAAGGATGGAAGAAGTGAAGAACTTCTATTTGAGGATGAAAAGGAACAGCAACAGTAAGACGGAAAGCAGTTAAACTGCAAAAACGAAAGGGGAAAATGTTATGGGGAAAAAAGCAAAACCAATTATTCTGATTCTTGTTATGGCATTATTAGTCGGCGGATATTATTTTTATCTGTCTAACAAGATGGAAGCACGAAATGAGGAAGAAGCTGTCACGGCGGTACAGGATGTGTTATTAAAGAATCTGGAGAAAAACTATCCTCCTACACCAAAGGAGGTTGTTAAGTATTACAGTGAAATCGCAAAGTGCCTGTATAATGAAGAATATTCAGAAGAACAGCTTGCACAGATGGCAGATAAGCTTCTTGCAATTTATGATGAAGAATTAGCAGCTAATAATCCAAGAGAAGAATATATTGAAAATATCAAAAGTGATGTCAAAGAATTTCAGGAGAATTCTTATAGCATTACAACATTCACACCGTCTTCAAGTACGGATGTAGAATATTACACAGTTGCAGGAAGGGAATGTGCAGAGATTTATTGTAACTATACGGTTCGTTCAGGATCTAATTATTCTACTTCCCAGCAAAGATTTATTTTGAGAAAAGATGTAGAGTCCGGGCACTGGAAAATTCTTGGATTTGATACACCAGTGCAGGAATAATGGCTCTATTGATAGGTAGTGTCAAATGATTTATGAAAAAAGAGTCAAAGAAAAGGGCTCTGATGAAC
>CAYUKO010000151.1:0-8718 GCA_964445375.1 uncultured Roseburia sp. | reverse complement strand
CATTTGCTCCGATATCAGACAGTTTAGCACGGTAAATGATATTTTTGGTGTGGAGACGGGTGATAAGATTCTTAAAGTGATGGCACAGGATTTGTTGGAAAAAGATAACAAAGACAGTGTTTACGGAAGAATTGCCGGAGACAGCTTTGCAATCTGCATTGCTGAGGAAAAGTTTGAGCGAATTGCGTCCATGTTTGAAAATGGCAATGTTTTGCATATTAAGAATATAAATTACCCAATCGTTAATCATATAGGCGTTTATAAGATAAAGGATTTATCAATGTCCGTATCGTCCATGTGCGACAGGGCAATGTTTGCCATCGATTCTATTAAGAATGATATGCAAAGAGGAATTGCCTATTATGATGATGAGATTCGTGAGAAGCTCCTTGAGGAGAAGGCTATTGTAAAGGATTTGCTTCCAGCTTTTGAAGAGAAACAGTTTACGGTATATTTACAGCCACAGATTAGTCATAGCACGGGTTCCATCGTCGGTGCAGAGACACTTGTGCGCTGGAATCACCCGGAAAAGGGCATCATTGCGCCGAATCATTTTATTCCTTTGATGGAGAATAACGGATTAATCAGTAAGCTGGATCAATATATATGGCGCATGGCTTGTGAGCTGTTGAAGAAATATGAGAAGCAGGGCAAGGAAATCTCATTGTCCGTCAATATTTCGGCAAAGGATTTCTATTATTTGGACTTATATCATGAGTTCATGGACCTTGTGAAAGAGTATGATATAGAGCCATCCCGTTTAAAGTTAGAGATTACAGAAAGCGCAGTGATGCTTGATGTACCAAAGCAGGTTGCTTTGATTAAGAAACTGCAGGCAGAAGGTTTTATTATTGAAATGGACGATTTTGGAAGTGGTTATTCTTCCTTAAATACCTTAAAAGACATCCCGGTAGATATCTTAAAGCTGGATATGAAGTTTATGGGACAGGCAGAGGATGCAAGCAGAAGTGCGAATATCCTGCAAATGGTCGTAGGCATGGCGGATAAGCTTGCTATGCCGGTTATCGCAGAGGGTGTTGAGGAAAAGGCACAGGCAGATTTTCTTGGTAGTATTGGCTGTGACGTCGTACAGGGATATTTGTATGCAAAGCCCATGCCGATAGAAGAGTTTGACCGATTGTTAGAGAAATATCCGTATAAGGAGATTATGGAAAGGGCATAGATTTGTTATGATATTTGAAAGTCATGCACATTATGATGACGAAGCATTTGATGAAGACAGAGAAGCGCTGTTATCCTCTTTGCAGGAAAATGGCATAGAATATGTGATTAATGTAGGTGCAAGCCTAAAGAGTACTGCATCTACCGTAGAACTGATGAAACGCTATCCATTTATCTATGGGGCAGCAGGCGTGCATCCAAGCGAGACAGCCGAATTGAATGAAGAGAACTTTTCATGGCTTGTAGAGCAATGTAAACAGCCTAAAATCGTTGCTGTTGGTGAAATAGGACTCGATTATTACTGGGAAGAGCCGGAGCATGAGATACAAAAAAATTGGTTTGAGAAGCAGCTGGAACTTGCAAGAAGGATCAAGAAGCCAGTCATTATTCATTCCAGAGAGGCAGCAAAGGATACTTACGACATCATGTGCGCGCACAAGGCAGAAGAAATAGGAGGCGTTGTGCATTGCTATTCTTATAGTGCGGAAATGGCACAGGACTATGTGAAAATGGGATTTTATATTGGAATCGGTGGAGTGGTGACTTTTAAAAACGGTAAGAAGATGAAGGAAGTCGTAGAGGCAGTGCCTTTAGATAGAATCTTACTGGAAACAGACAGCCCATACCTTGCACCAGAACCAAACCGCGGAAAAAGAAATTCGTCTTTGAACATTCCTTATATTGCAAAGCAGATTGCCGCGATTAAGGATGTATCTTATGAAGAAGTTGTGGCAATTACGAATGCCAATGCAAAGAAATTGTTTCATATATAAATGTAGAACGTATAGATTATAGAAAGGAATACCATGGCAAGTTTAGGAAATCCAACCAATACCATAGCAATATTACAGAAATATGACTTTAACTTTCAGAAGAAATTTGGTCAGAACTTTCTGATTGATTCAAATATATTAGAGAATATCATTGACGCAGCTGAGATTACCAAGGATGACTGCGTACTTGAGATAGGTCCCGGTATCGGAACCATGACACAGTACCTTTGCGAGAACGCAAGAGAAGTGGTAGCCGTGGAAATCGATAAAAAGCTGATTCCTATTTTGGAGAATGACACGTTAGCAGCGTATGATAACATTACGATTATCAATGAAGATATCCTGAAAGTTGATATTAATAAGATTGTACAGGAGAAGAATGACGGAAAGCCGATTAAGGTTGTAGCCAACCTTCCCTATTATATTACGACTCCAATTATTATGGGATTATTTGAAAGCCATGTACCATTAGACAGTATTACAATCATGGTACAAAAAGAGGTTGCAGACCGTATGCAGGTCGGACCGGGAACCAAGGATTATGGTGCACTTTCCCTTGCGGTACAGTATTATGCTAAGCCAAAGGTCATGCTTACCGTACCGGCAAGCTGTTTTATGCCAAGACCAAATGTTGACAGTGCTGTCATAAAACTTACCCGATATCAGGATTCACCAGTGAAAGCAGCAGATGAACGCTTTATGTTTGATATCATCAGAGCTTCTTTTAACCAGAGAAGAAAGACACTGGTAAATGGATTGACCAATGCATCCGGTTTAAAGGTGACCAAAGAGGCTGTTCTGGCAGCTTTAGAGAAAATGGGACTTCCTGCAACCATTCGTGGTGAGGCGTTGACATTAGAGCAGTTTGCAGAGCTGTCGGATTTGTTAAAGGGTATTTAGACAAACTCTATATCTTGTGGCGTTGACATAAGAAAACCGTTATGCTAAACTTTATTTTGTAGAGTAGTCTGAAAAATCAATCATTTTAAGTTTTTTAGACAAAGGGTGTTAGTAAGAAGGGGAAATGGCTTACAGAGGTGATTTTACTTGGATAAATACGAATACAAGCTTCGCTCGGAAGAGATATTGAAGCTGATAGAAGAAGAAAATTATGTAGAGGCCGCAAATATTGCAGATATGATAGACTGGAGAAGAGTAAAAAGTATCTCCATGCTTCTTAGAGTTGCGGCACTTTATAGAGTCAATAGACGGAATGAAGACAGCAGGGCAGTGTTGCTGCTTGCTTATGACCGTTATCCTACTAACCGTTCGGTTGTGTATTCCCTGTGTGAAGTATCAATTGAGTTAGATGACGTAGTAGCTGCAATAGAATATTATAAGGAATTTGTTAAGCTGGCACCAAGGGACAATGGTGTCTATACGTTGCGCTATCGGATTCTTGAGGCACAGGAAGCAAATCTCGAAGAGAGAATTGGCGTGTTAGAGGAATTAAAGAAGAGAGATTATCAGGAAGAATGGGCATATGAGCTTGCTTATCTGTATCACAGAGTAGGACTTGGAACCAAGTGTGTTGAGGAATGTGATGACTTGATTCTGTGGTTTGGCGATGGTCCATATGTGACAAAAGCAATGGAACTTAAGATGCTTCATGCTCCATTAACATCAATCCAGCAGAAGAAATATGATATGGTTCAGATGCAGCTTCAGGGTGAAGTCGCAGAAGATCATGTAGAAGAGCAGGCATATTACGAGAATCAGGAAGCGGATGATACACAGGAAGCTTATACTGGTGATGAGACATATACACAGGAAGGATATGCTCAGAATATGTATGCAGAAGAAGCTGCATATACAGATGATTCGTATGCACAGGAATCTTATCAGGAAGAGGAACCGTATATGCAGGAGGGTTATAATGAAGAAGCCCAGTATGTGTATGCGGATGATGAGAACAATGAGTATGCTTATTATGAAGGTAACAGCTATAATCATGAATATGTACAGGAAGAGCCGTATGTAGGAAGTGCATATACTGGTGAAACAGAATATACAGGAGATACTGCATATGCAGAAGATTCCTATATAAATGATTCTTATACAGAAGAGGCACCTGCTTATGAGGAAACGGTTCAGAAGCAGACAACAGGTTCTTTGGATATGAGCCAGTATAATACCATTAATCTGCAAAAGGTAGTAGCAGAAAGCATGCGTGAACTGTTTCCGGATGATGAAGATGTCTTTTCCAAGGAATGGACAGAAGTATCTGCTGACGAGGATGCTGCTGTTGAAGTGGAAAGTGATACTGTTTATAACGAAGAAACACTTGAAGCACAACAGGAAGATGTCAGTGAAGATATTGGTATAGAAGCGGATGAAGCTGATATAGAAGCAAATGCTGAAGAAGTGCCGATTCCTGTAGCGGTTAGAAATACAAATACAGGTCGTGTTGCTGCAATGGTAACAGGTGTATCAGAAGCTAAGCCGGAGCCGAATACCGGAGCAATCAGCAAGGTTATTCTTCCGGGAGAAGACGCCCGTGTGATGAAGCAGGATGTGGACATTGAAGAAATCCGTAGTGTTACAGAAGAATATGTCAAAGAAGAGCAGGATAGAATCGAAGAGAATCAGGAAAATGTATATGTAGAGCAGTCAACTGTTATACCAGAAGAAATCGTACCTCAGGAAGAGGCTGAATTCACTCCTATGACAGGTCAGATGAATCTGGAAGAAGTGCTCAATGAATGGGAGCGCATGAAGCAGGAGATGGCAGAAAAGCGTAAGGAAGAAGTAAAGCAAAACGTACTGCGCCAGACCGGTAAGATTTTCGAGAACTTCGATGAAGCGGTTAAGTCTGGAATCCTGGCAGAGCTTGGAGAAGAGGAAGCACCTGTCAGAACAGAAACTTTCTTAGAGGATGACGAAACGGAAGAACTGGAAGAAATCGAAGTGACAGAAGCTTATTCAGAGATGGAAGATTCGGCAATGGTAACAGGTGTATCAGAAGCTAAGCCGGAGCCGAATACCGGAGCAATCAGCAAGGTTATTCTTCCGGGAGAAGACGCCCGTGTGATGAAGCAGGATGTGGACATTGAAGAAATCCGTAGTGTTACAGAAGAATATGTCAAAGAAGAGCAGGATAGAATCGAAGAGAATCAGGAAAATGTATATGTAGAGCAGTCAACTGTTATACCAGAAGAAATCGTACCTCAGGAAGAGGCTGAATTCACTCCTATGACAGGTCAGATGAATCTGGAAGAAGTGCTCAATGAATGGGAGCGCATGAAGCAGGAGATGGCAGAAAAGCGTAAGGAAGAAGTAAAGCAAAACGTACTGCGCCAGACCGGTAAGATTTTCGAGAACTTCGATGAAGCGGTTAAGTCTGGAATCCTGGCAGAGCTTGGAGAAGAGGAAGCACCTGTCAGAACAGAAACTTTCTTAGAGGATGACGAAACGGAAGAACTGGAAGAAATCGAAGTGACAGAAGCTTATTCAGAGATGGAAGATTCGGGATATGCGGAATCAGAATATGCTGAATATGAGACTGTTGCTGAGGAAGAACAGTTTGAAGAGATGCAGACCTTTGAGGAAGAGGAAACCTTAGAAGAAATTGCAGAAATTACAGAAGTTGAGGAAGAAGATGCGGTTTCTCCACTAGAAGAGGTAATTGCTCAGGAATTAGGTGGAAGAACAGTCGATATCCCACAGGATGAATTAGAGGAAGCTTTGGAAGCTATGAATACAGAAGAAACAGATTCGTATTCTGAAGATTTCTCTTATGAAGCAGATGCTATGCCAGAAGAAGGCTATGCGGATGAGATTTGCGATGAGGCTTACATAGAAGCAAATGATATTGAAGAAACGAGTCAGCAGGAATATACGGATGATGATTATGTTGAGTCAGAAGAAGAGTCTGATATATTAAAAACGCAGGAAATCAGCATGAATACTGAGGAAATCAGTAGCCTGCCGGATAAGATTATTGAAGCAACCCAAAAGGAAACCAAGGCTGTTAAGCGGGAAGAAATCAGAGAATTTTCACCAGAGGAGAAAGATCTCTTTGAGAACTTTGCCGTTACGAAGAAGATTAGAAAGCAGATTATTTATGCATTGGATTCCATGAGTCTTGCGGCTTATACAGGTAATGTTCTGATTACCGGAGAGCCTGGACTTGGTACGGTTCGTCTTGCTAAGAATCTGATTCGTGAGTATCAGGCGATGGATGCCAATTTCTCCGGAAAGGTTGCAAAGATTACCGGAGAAAAATTGAACCTTCGTGATTTAAGAGAGGTCTTTGATAAGCTTAAGAATGGTGCTATAATTATAGAGAAAGCCAATGGACTGACAGAAGAGACATTGTATCAGCTTGCCGGTCTTTTGAACCAGGAAGAGCTTGGAATCATTGTCATCATGGAGGATACCAGAAAAGAAATTACAAAGCTTTTAGAAAAGCAGGCTATGATAGCAGATTATTTCAATATTCGAATTGATCTGATGGAAATGGATAATAATGCGTTGGTAGCTTATGCTAAGAATTACGCACAGGCATTGGAGTATTCCATTGACGAACTAGGAACACTTGCCCTTTATACGAGAATTGCAAATAGTCAGAGTGGCAATCATGTAGTTACAAAGGATGAAGTACGTGAAATCGTAGACGAGGCAATCTGGAAATCCAGAAAATTCAAGATTAAGAATTTCGTAGATGTTCTGTTCTCCAAGAGATATGATAGCGAAGATATGATTGTGTTAAAGGAGAGGGACTTCATCTAACGGGAAGGTGAGGTTATTATATGAGTACAGAGAGTACAGTTTTTATTTCAGATGCAGACCAGTATGTATTTGGTCAGGGAACTCATTATGAGATTTATAAGAAGCTTGGTGCACATCCTTGTAAGAAGGATGGCAAGGACGGTGTATTTTTCGCTGTCTGGGCACCAAATGCTCATGAAGTTTATGTAATAGGTGAATTTAATGGTTGGGACGAAGGTTCTGACAAGATGGAGAGAATCGGAGAAGGCGGTATCCATACTGCTTTTGTAGAAAATGCAAAAGAAGGTCAGATGTATAAGTATGTTATTGTACTGAAGGATGGTACAAAACTGTATAAGGCAGATCCTTATGCAAATTATGCGGAAATGAGACCAGGAACGGCTTCTAAGATTTATGATTTGAATCATTTCAAATGGACTGACACCAAGTGGATGACAGACCGTGAGAAGAAGAATATGTATGAGGAGCCAATCTCTGTTTATGAGTGCCATATTGGTTCCTGGATGAAGCATCCGGACGGAACAGAGGATGGATTCTATACCTATCGTCAGTTTGCAGATCGTTTTGTTGAGTATGTAAAAGATATGCCATATACCCATATTGAGCTGATGGGTATTGCAGAATTCCCATTTGATGGTTCCTGGGGATATCAGGTAACTGGTTATTTTGCGCCAACATCACGTTATGGTACACCGGATGATTTCCGATATATGATTGATTTGTTCCATAAGAACAACATTGGTGTTATTTTGGATTGGGTTCCTGCTCATTTCCCAAGAGATGCCCATGGCTTATGTGAATTTGACGGAACCTGTCTGTATGAGCATCCGGATAAGAGACTGGGTGAGCATCCTGACTGGGGAACCAAGATATTCAATTACAGCAAGAATGAAGTTCGTAACTTCTTAATTGCCAACGCATTATTCTGGATTCGCGAGTTCCATATCGATGGACTTCGTGTAGATGCAGTTGCCTCTATGTTATATCTGGATTATGGTAAGCGTGATGGTGAATGGGTAGCCAATAAATACGGCGGAAATGAGAACTTGGATGCGATTGAGTTCTTCAAGCATCTGAATTCCGTGATTCATGGTTCTTATCCGGGCGTTATGACGATTGCTGAGGAATCAACAGCATGGCCAAAGGTAACAGGTAAGCCGGAGGATGGCGGACTTGGATTTACGTTCAAGTGGAACATGGGCTGGATGCATGATTTCTGCGAATATATGAAGCTTGATCCTTATTTCCGTAAGGATAATCACTATAAAATGACCTTTGCCATGAGCTATAATAGCAGTGAGAAGTATATCTTACCGTTATCTCATGATGAAGTAGTACATTTAAAGTGTTCTATGGTAAATAAGATGCCGGGCTATCAGATTGATAAGTATGCAAATCTTAGGGTTGGCTATACTTATATGTTTGGTCATGAAGGTAAGAAGCTCTTATTCATGGGACAGGACTTTGCTCAGGAAAGAGAGTGGAGTGAAGCCAGAGAACTTGACTGGTATCTCTTAGGAGAGCCATTGAACAAGGGTATGCATGATTATGTAGGTGAGCTTTTAAAGGCATACCGTAAATATCCTTGTCTGCATGAGATTGATGATGACTGGTTAGGCTTTGAATGGATGAATGCAGATGACAAGGAAAGAAGCATTTATAGCTTTGTTCGTAGAACTAAGGACGGAAAGCAGCATATGCTCTTTGTCCTGAATCTGACACCTGTAGAATATCCAAAGTACAAAGTTGGTGTTCCAATGAATACCAAGTACAAGCTGTTACTTAATTCGGATGAGGAACGTTTTGGAGGAAATGGCAACAAGATTCCAAAAGAACTGAAAGCAAGAAAGGGAGACTGCGATGGACGCAAGCAATATATTACGTTTGCATTACCACCATTAACAGCAGCAGTATTCTTATTCTAAGTAAATATGATAAATCCAAAAGGCATGCAGTTTAACTGTATGCCTTTCTTTGAAAGTGCGCCTAGCGGCGCACGTTTCTAATGGGTGAAAGTCCCTAATTCGCCCTA
>CAYUKO010000150.1:0-8894 GCA_964445375.1 uncultured Roseburia sp. | reverse complement strand
TTCCTAAACAATCTATTATCAACCCCTAAAAAGAAAATTAAAAATTTTGTCGAAACTTGTTATTTTTTGCTCTTTATATTTATAATAAAGAAGAACTTGACGCGAGAGGAGAAATTATATGAATCGTAAATGGAAAAAAATGATATCGGCAGTTCTTGTTTTGACTTTAGCACTTTCTTTTGCTATGACAGCATCCGCAAAGGAATCCGTTGGAAATGGAATTGTTTTGTCGGAAGAGGTGCTGACTTTATCGGAAGGAACGTCAACGGTGTTGGTGGCAGCTATTCAGGAAGGTATGGATGCATCCCGATTGGCATGTGTTTCTGCAGATCCGAATGTGGCAACGGTTACTCCGGTTGCTTCCATGAGCCATATTGCAAATTTTCAAGTGGATTATGTTGGAAATGGTTCAACCGTAATTGCCATTTATCATATGGATAATCCGGCAATTGTAGCTTATACAACAGTCAATGCATCGACACTTATTATGGATATTCCTGAAAAGCTTGGAACTAATCATGAGAATTACTGTACATTTACAGGATATGAATTTAAACCTTATGAATTCAGCAAGTATGCGGATTTCAATGATTATAAGAATACCTTAAAGATCAGCTATCGTCTTGCTTCTTATAAGGATGATGGTTATACAAAGTGGGGATGTTATGGCTATTTCTATGATGCAGCCGGTAATGTACTTTCCAAAGTGCATCTGTATTGTGGTTCCCTGTCTAAGGGACGTACCTATTACAGCGAATTTAATGTTCCGGTCAATGCGGTACGTTTTTCGATTGAGGGATTTTAGGCTGTTAGACTGTGATAAGAAGTTTAATAGCGGAGAGGTATGGTTATTATTATGAAGAATAGAAAGAAAAGATTGGCGTTGCTTTTATGTACCGCTTTGATACTGTCAACACTTGGTGGATGTGGTCAGACAGAAGAAGTGGAAGAAACGACAGAGGACGTTGCTATTGTAGAGGCGTCAAACCCTATAGTTGGTGATTTGACATTGTGTGGAGAGTTTATAGCAACCATTAATCCGGATGATTCGATTTATGTAATTCCAAAGACTACGGCAGAGGTTATGGAAGTTAAGGTTTCTGCAGGAGATGTGGTAGAGGCAGGAGATGTGTTGGCAGTATTGGATGATACACTTGCACAGCTTTCCATGAAGTCAGCACAAATCAGTCTGGATAATGCACAAAGAGCATATAATCTTTCTTATGGTGATGGTGCAACGCTTTTAAATGATATGCAGACAGACAGCACATTATCACAGGTCGAAGATGGTGTTGTGGCTCAGCAGGAAGGTTTGCTGGATGCCATGGATTCGCTTGCCTATTATAAGGAACAGCTTGCAGAAGCTGAGAAAGAGCTTGCAGATGTTCGTAAAGAGTACGACTACAGAGAAGATGTCGATGAGATTAAGGATTATGCAAACAGCATTGATAAAGGGACTTTGGAAGGCGCCAGCCAGTATCAGGCGGCGATGACACGGTATCAGGCAGCAGCTACCCTGGATGCGCAGTGGCAGGCAAAGGTAGATGGCTACAAGCAGGCAATTGATAGCTGTGAACAGGCAATTGAAGAGCTTCAGGATGGTATTGATAGTACATATGAGACTTACAGCCAGACCGTTACCTCAACGAATATCAGCAACGGCGAGCTTCGTGAAGAACAAAAGCAGGTGTCTCAGAATAGTATTTCGGCTGCACAGCTTGGTATCCGGCAGGCGCAGGAAAGTCTGGAAGCATATACGATTACCGCAGCAATTTCAGGTGTCGTAGAAACAGTTAATATTAAGGAACATGATTTTGCAACTTCAAGCAGTCCGGCATTTGTAATATCCAATAAGGATTCTATGATTGCGACCTATTACGTAAGCGAGGATGTACGTAATACATTTTCCATTGGACAGAAAGTTTCCATAGAAAAAGATGATGTCATTTACGAGGGTGAGATTATTGAAATTGGAGGAGCATTGGATACAACAACCGGACTTTTCAAGATAAAAGCAAATATTAAGGGTGATGTGTCTAATATTCTTTCAGGAACGAAGGCAAAGATTACAACAGATACTTATCATGAAAGAAATGCTTTGATTATTCCTTATGATGCCGTTTATTATGACGGAACACAGGCGTATGTCTATACGGTAGTGGATGGCAAAGCAAAAAAGACAAACATTTCTACGGGGTTATATGATGTAGAAAATATTGTCGTGACAGAGGGAATTACCAAGGATGATATGGTAATTACTACATGGTCTGCACAGTTGCGTGAAGGTGTTGCAGTTTCGATTCGTGAGAGTGAAAATGATGCAGCAGAACAGACGCAGGAATAGGAGGGATAAATCATGAGCTCCTTAACAAAACTTGCGTTAAAAAGACCGGTTTCGGCGCTTTTAATCGTGCTGGCATTAGGAGTATTCGGTATAAGCTCTATCTTTGGCTTTAAGATGGAGTTGACGCCGGATATGGAAATGCCGATGCTCTTTGTTATGACTGTTTATCAGGGTGGAGATCCTGAAACAACGCAGGAATTAGTAACCAAGGTTGTAGAAGATTCGGGTAAGACACTTGCCGGTGTGGATTCCATTGATTCCAGTTCGACAGCAAATATGTCTCTGGTAATGTTTACATACGATTACGGTACAGATATTGATGAAGCATATTCGGATTTGCGAAGTGCACTTGATACCGCTTCATTGCAGTTACCGGATGATGCTATGGATCCTGTTATTGTAGAAATGAATATGGATGCTGCTGATGTTATGACTCTGTCTGTAACGTCAACAGGTGATACGGATGTATTAGCATTTGTGAATGACGAATTGGAACCGGAGTTTGAACGTGTGGCTGATATTGCCGATGTTACGATAACTGGTGGTCAGGAAGATTATATCCGTATTGAACTGCATCAGGATAAAATGAAGCAGTACGGTGTAACCATGTCAAATGTATCAACCTATATTGCAACAACAGATTTTACGATTCCAATTGGTTCCGTAAAGCAGGGCTCTCAGGAAATCAGTACATCAACTTCTTCGAAACCGGAGACGCTGATAGATTTACAGAATATTCCTATTGTGACAAGCAAGGGAAGTGTCATTAAGTTATCAGATATCGCAACGGTATCGATGGCTGTGGAGGACTACGATAGTATCAGCCGCTGCAATGGAAATGACAGCATCAGTATTGGTATCGCCAAGACTCAAAGTGCTGGTACGGTTAATGTATCCAAGCAGGTAAAGGAAATAATTGAAAAGGTTGCTGCTAAGAATCCGGCAATTCAGATTGATATTGCGTATGATGCAGCAGATAGTATTATTTCTTCTTTAAGTTCGGTTGGTGAAACACTTATCTTAGGTGTTATCCTTTCTATGATTGTATTGTTTGTTTTCTTTGGTGATATTAAGGCAAGTTTGATTGTTGGATGTTCTATGCCGATTTCCTTAATGGCAACCTTGATTGCCATGAGTGCTGCCGGATTCTCACTTAATATCGTTACAATGGGTGCACTGGTTATTGCAATCGGTATGATGGTTGACTCATCTATCGTCGTTTTGGAGAGCTGCTTTAGATTGAAGGATGAGAAGCCTGATTTTAAAGAAGCAGCATTAGAGGGTACGAAAATTGTAGCTTCTTCGGTAGTAGCATCAACGATTACGACAGTTGTTGTTTATGTTCCACTTGCAACACTGGATGGACTTGCAGGACAGTTATTTGATGAACTTGGCTTTACGATTATCTTTGCCATGTTATCATCTTTAATTGTCGCTTTAACATTGATACCTATTTTCTTCTGGAAATACAGACCAGTAGAGAAGAAGGAGACGCTGGTTAATAAGTTTTTAGAGAAGGTAAATGCAGGCTATCGTACAATCTTAAGCCATATCATGCTGAAAAAGAAAACCGTTATGCTGGTAGCGGTTGGTTTGCTGGTACTTGCTTTTGTTCTTGCAGCACAGCTTAACACCGAATTAATGACTGCAACTGGTCTTGATAATGTGAGTATTACCGTAGAACAGCGTAGTGGTACGAGACTGGAAGTAATTGATGAAAATATCCAGTCGATTGAGCAGATGATTATTGATGATCCTGATTTTGAAGGATGTAATGTTTCGATTAGTGGTGCTACCGCAACCATTACGGCATATCCGGCAGAGGATTGTTCTAAGAGTATCAGTGAACTGGTTGATAAGTATAATCAGAAGCTGAGTGACTATACGAATATGAGTATTATTGTAGAGGCAGCAGGAAGTGGAATGAGTTCTATGCTTAGCGTAGGTGCTTCTACGGAGATTGATTTAGGTGGCGAAAATATGGATGACCTGAAGACGGCGGTGAGACAGGTCGAGCAGATTATGCTTGACACACCGGGTGTAATTAAGGTATCCAGTGATATTACTTCTTCGGCTTCTCAGGCAAAGATTCAGATTGATCCATTAAAATGTATGGATGTTGGATTAACTGCGGTACAGGTTGCAGGTGAGATGTATAATGCCAGCAGTGGTATCGAAGTTATGAAGATGAATCTTGGAACGGATGAATATTCCGTTATGCTGGAATATCCAAAGGGAAGCTATTCAGAAATGAGTCAGTTGTTGAACCTTGAGCTTACGACTCCGTATGGAACAACGATTACTGTCGGAGATGTAGCGGAGGCTGTTTATTCGGATGTACCGGAAACTTTAGTGCGAAGTAATGGTAAATATCAGGTTTCTATTACAGCATATACAACGGATGAAGCTAAGTATACAGCGCAGAATGCCATTAATGAAGCTGTTGAAAATGCTGTTTTCCCAGAGGGCGTAGAGCAGACAGAAAGTATGATGGTAGAAATGATGATGGAGGAATTCACTTCGATTGGCGTAGCGATTGTAGTTGCCGTATTTTTGATTTTCCTCGTTATGGCAATTCAGTTTGAGTCCCCAAGATTCTCACTGATGGTCATGCTGAGTATTCCATTTAGTTTAATCGGTTCCTTCTTCCTGTTGTTTATTACAGATTCTACACTCAATATGACATCTCTTATGGGTGTATTGATGCTTGTAGGTATTGTTGTAAATAATGGTATTTTATATGTCGATACTGCAAATCAGTTGAAGGAAACCATGCCGTTAAATGATGCATTGATAGAGAGTGGATGTATTCGTCTGCGTCCGATTCTGATGACAACACTGACCACCATTTTATCCATGATTCCATTGGTATTTGCAACGGATGCTAATTCAGCGATGATGCGAGGAATGGCGCTGATTATCATAGGTGGTCTGATTACCTCAACCTTGCTGATTCTGTTATTGATGCCAAGCTTCTATCTGTTAATGAGTAAGGATGGAAGACGCGAGGCAAAAGAGAGAAAGCAGCAGAAAAAACAGATGAAATTAGAAAAGGAGAATTCTAAGTAATAAGAATTCTAAGAATCTCAAAATGGAAATAGAAAACGGTAGATTATTGCTTTAGACAGAAGCAGTGTCTACCGTTTTTTTTTGTTAAATTTTCTCAATAAGTATACTTACTCTTGCAATATACCCCTATGGGGTATATAATCAAGGCGTAGATAAGCAGATGAATGCTTATCTTATGAGTATGAAAAGGTTACTACAGATTACAATAAAAGGATGTGAGTGTATGGAAGAAAGACAGGAATGTTGTTGTCATAAGACAAAGGAACGCTCAGAAAAAGAATATAAGGACTTGATTCATCGTCTGAACCGAATCGAAGGTCAGATTCGTGGAATTAAAGGGATGGTGGAGAAGGATGCCTATTGTACGGATATCTTGACACAGGTGGCAGCAGTGAATGCTGCACTTAATAGCTTTAACCGTGTGTTATTGTCCAATCATATCAAGACCTGTGTGACGAATGATATACGGGAAGGGAAGGAAGAAACAGTGGATGAGCTGTTAGCAATCCTTCAAAAACTGATGAAGTAGAAAGGATGTGACTATATGGAACAATATCAGGTAACGGGAATGAGCTGTGCAGCATGTAGTGCCCGTGTGGAGAAGGCAGTTTCCAAGGTAGAAGGCGTTACATCATGCTCCGTAAGTTTGCTGACGAATTCTATGGGAGTAGAAGGGACCGCATCTGCAGATGCGATTATTCGTGCAGTAGAAGAAGCTGGCTATGGTGCTTCTAAGAAAATGACAGGAGCGTCAGAAAAAAAGAATACAGCTACGGAAAGCGATGATATGTTGAAAGATAGAGAGACGCCGATTCTCAAGAAGCGATTATTTAGTTCCTTGGGATTTCTATTGGTGTTGATGTATTTTTCCATGGGACATATGATGTGGGGATGGCCGATTCCTACATGGTTTGAAGGAAATCATGTTGCTATGGGGTTGTTGCAATTGCTGTTAACCATAGCAGTTATGGTCATTAATCAGAAGTTTTTTATCAGTGGATTTAAGAGTCTCTGGCATAAAGCACCTAACATGGATACTTTGGTAGCATTAGGTTCGTCAGCAGCGTTTGTATATAGCACGTATGCGTTGTTTGCCATGACCGATGCACAGGCGAAGGGTGATATGGAAGGCGTTATGAGCTACATGCATGAGTTCTACTTTGAATCAGCCGCAATGATACTGACTTTGATTACGGTAGGAAAAATGCTGGAAGCACGTTCCAAGGGAAAGACAACAGATGCACTTAAGAGCCTGATGAAGCTTGCACCCAAGACGGCAGTTGTCATTCGAAATGGTGTTGACACAGAAGTTGCTATTAACGAAGTGAAGAAGGGTGATATTTTTGTTGTACGTCCAGGAGAAAATATTCCAGTAGATGGTGTTGTCCTTGAGGGAAGCAGTGCAGTCAATGAAGCGGCACTTACAGGTGAAAGTATTCCCGTAGATAAGGAAGTTGGAAGTCAGGTATCTGCGGCAACGCTGAATCAGTCAGGATTTTTAAAATGTGAGGCTACGAGAGTTGGTGAGGATACGACACTTTCGCAGATTATTCAGATGGTCAGTGATGCAGCAGCAACAAAGGCACCGATTGCCAAGGTGGCAGATAAGGTTTCCGGTGTGTTTGTACCGGCAGTTATTACAATTGCAATCATTACCATTGCAGTATGGCTGCTTGCAGGTGAAAGCGTCGGTTTTGCTCTTGCAAGAGGAATTTCGGTGTTGGTAATCAGTTGTCCGTGTGCACTTGGGCTTGCAACACCGGTTGCGATTATGGTAGGTAATGGAATCAGTGCGAAAAATGGCATTATGTTCAAAACAGCAGTCTCCCTGGAAGAAGCAGGAAAAATGCAGATTGTGGCACTGGATAAGACAGGAACGATTACAACAGGAGAACCGAAGGTTACGGATATTGTCCCAGCAGCAGATATTACGGATGAAGAATTAACACAGTTTGCTGCTGCCTTGGAAAGTAAGAGTGAACATCCACTTGCAAAAGCGATTCTGGAATATGGCAGAGAAAGGCAGTTAGAAATTCATGAGGTTGCAGAGTTCCATTCTTTACCGGGAAACGGATTATCGGCTGTTTATAAGGATAGAAAAGCATATGCAGGCAGTATGAAATATATTGCAGGTCTGGTTTCTATTCCGGCGCAGATACAAAAAAGAGCAGGGGAATTGGCAGAGGAAGGAAAGACACCATTGTTCTTTGCAAAAGAAAATCAGTTCATGGGAATGATTGCAGTTGCAGATGTCATCAAGGAAGACAGTCCGCAGGCAATCAGGGAATTACAGAACATGGGAATCCATGTTGTCATGCTGACTGGAGACAATGAAAGGACAGCAAGGGCAATCGGAAAACAGGCTGGCGTTGATGAGGTTATTGCAGGTGTGCTCCCCGATGGCAAGGAAAGTGTGATTCGCGCATTAAAGGAAAAGGGCAAAGTTGCCATGGTTGGAGATGGAATCAATGATGCACCGGCGCTGACACGAGCAGATATTGGTATTGCGATTGGCGCAGGAACGGATATCGCCATTGATGCCGCGGATGTAGTATTAATGAAGAGCAGATTAAGCGATGTACCTGCTGCAATTCGTTTAAGCCGTGCAACCTTGAAGAACATTCATGAGAATCTGTTCTGGGCATTTATCTATAATATTATAGGAATTCCGCTTGCAGCGGGAGTGTGGATTCCATTATTGCATTGGCAGTATTGCGATTGGCGCAGGAACGGATATCGCCATTGATGCCGCGGATGTAGTATTAATGAAGAGCAGATTAAGCGATGTACCTGCTGCAATTCGTTTAAGCCGTGCAACCTTGAAGAACATTCATGAGAATCTGTTCTGGGCATTTATCTATAATATTATAGGAATTCCGCTTGCAGCGGGAGTGTGGATTCCATTATTGCATTGGCAGTTGAACCCTATGTTTGGAGCGGCAGCAATGAGTTTGTCAAGCTTTTGTGTCGTTACGAATGCGCTTCGACTTAATCTGAGCAAGATTCATGATGCAGGCAGAGATAAAAGGATAAAGAATCCGATTACGGAGTCTATATATAAAAAGGAGGAAAAAGAAATGACAAAGACAATGAAGATTGAAGGAATGATGTGTGGACATTGTGAAGCAAGGGTAAAGAAGGTTCTTGAGGCACTTCCAGAGGTTGCAGAAGCAGCAGTAAGCCATGAAGCAGGAACTGCAGTACTTACTTTAAGTAGTGAGATTGCAGATGAAGTGTTAAAGAAGACGATTGAAGATCAGGATTACAAAGTTATTTCTATTGAGTAAAGATATTCAATAACTCGATATTTTTTCCTTGGGATAGTTATAAATGTATAAAATTAATAGCGTACAGAATAGTATTGTCTGATAATGTTGACATTAATTGAATAAAAACTGTATAATATAAAAAGGAGCATACTATCCCAGGTAGTGTCAAATGATTTATGAAAAAAGAGTCAAAGAAAAGGGCTCTGATGAAC
>CAYUKO010000149.1:0-9022 GCA_964445375.1 uncultured Roseburia sp. | reverse complement strand
CAGAAATATATTTTTTTGTATATGTCCAATGTGATACAAATTCCGTTCAATCTGGCTCGGATTTGTCTTGTTTTTGGACATAGTGACAATATTTTTCCACTATATGTCCAAACTGCACAAATGTCTTTCATAAAACTTAAGGTATGTTGACTTGTGGGGCACTTAATATACACTACGCTTCGAAATTATGAATGCTTTAATCTCTAAATACATCAACCTTCAACTTAGGAGAGGCGTAGTAAGGCTGGCAGATGGTTTCCCACGATTCTGTAAAGCAAAGTCTTAGAGTTTCTTAATGTTCTCTGATGACTGCAGGCAACCTCTGGAGCGTTGTCTGAGCAGCGTGCCCAACGGGCACGAGGCGAGTTTACGTGCTAGCAATGAGCCAAACAAGACTGCTTGCAGGCTTACTTGGCGAATGCCACGATAGTGCGCTTGCGCACCTATGCGAAAGAGGCTGCTAATCACAGCTGTCAGAAGAGGACATTTAGTAACTCTTAGGCTTTGTGTCCCGGACTTGTGACCAACACCCTGACTGCCCTCTACAACACCTCTACAAACCTGAATTTGATGTATAATTATGTATGAAAAAGATTTTATAATTTTGTCATAGTATTTCCGCCACTTCCTTGTTATGATAGGGGTTAGGAGTTTTTATCATGTTACAGGGGCAGGGTGGAGCGTAACATATACAGGAGGATAGGTACTTGGAGACGTTAAAGGGCTTTGTGGAGCATATTATATATAAGAATCCAACAAACGGGTATGGTGTCATTAATCTGATGTCGGATGAAAGTGAGATTACCTGTACAGGGATTTTTACAAGGCTGGATGAGGGCGAATGTATTGAAGTTCATGGTGAATATGTAGAGCATGCGGTATATGGTATGCAGTTTAAGGTTGATCATTATGTGGTTGTGCCACCAGAGGATGCTGTGGCTGTGGAACGGTATCTGGCATCAGGTGCGATAAAGGGCGTTGGAGCAGCGCTTGCAGCAAGAATTGTAAAGCGTTTTGGGAATGATACGTTTCGTATTATTGAAGAAGAACCGGAAAGACTTGTGGAAGTAAAAGGCATCAGTCAAAGGATTGCCAGAGAAATTGCAGAGCAGGTAGAAGAGAAAAAGGATGTAAGAGAAGCGATGCTTTTTTTACAGAAATATGGAATCTCCAATACGCTGGCAATTAAAATCTATAATCAGTATGGAATGCGTTTGTATAAAGTCATGCAGGAGAATCCATATCAGCTAGCGGAGGATGTAACCGGTATTGGATTTCGTATTGCGGATGAGATTGCAAGTAAGATAGGAATTCATACAGATTCGGATTATCGTATTCGAAGCGGTATTTTATATACACTTTTACAGGCAGGAGCAGAAGGGAATGTATACTTGCCAGAATCTCTTTTGCTGTCAAGGGCAGCTGCGATGTTAGAACTTACGGAAGCACAGATTGAACCGCAGATAGCAAATCTTGCGATGGATAAGAAGCTTGTTATGAAAGAACAAAATGGTGAGAAATGTATTTATAGCATGCCCAATTATTACGCAGAGCTGAACTGTGCAAGAATTCTTCATGAGTTGCAGCAGGCATTTGAAGATGCAGAGCGTCTTACGAAGGTAGAACGTGACAGATTAGAGAAGAAACTTAAGAAGTTGGAAGAAGCAAATAGCATGGAGCTTGATGAACTGCAAAGAAAAGCAGTTATGGATGCGATTGAAAATGGTATTTTTATTCTTTCCGGCGGACCTGGAACGGGTAAGACAACTACCATTAATATGATGATACGTTATTTTGAAGAAGAAGGTTGTGATATTTTTCTTGCTGCGCCGACCGGAAGAGCGGCAAAGCGTATGACAGAGGCTACCGGGTTTGAAGCAAGAACCATACATAGATTGCTGGAATTGAATGGTTCTGCTTCGGATGAAGATAAGAATGTTTCTTTTGAAAGAAATGAACTAAATCCTCTGGATGTGGATGTTATCATTATTGATGAGATGTCTATGGTGGATATTTATCTGTTTCAGGCATTGCTCAAGGCGATTACTCCGGGAACCAGACTGATTCTGGTGGGTGACCGTAACCAGCTTCCAAGCGTGGGACCGGGACAGGTGTTAAAGGATTTGATGGAGAGCAATTGCTTTGCCAGTGTCATGCTGAAAAAGATTTTCAGGCAGGCAGGAGAGAGTGATATTGTCATGAATGCTCATTTAATTAATGAAGGAAAGGAGATTGCGCTTGATAATAAGAGTATGGATTTCTTTTTCCTTGCAAGGGATAATGTCAATGTCATTTATAAGCATATGATTCAGCTGATTACGGAAAAACTGCCGAAATTTGTTCATGCAGGAAATTATGATATTCAAGTTCTGACTCCGATGCGTAAGGGAGCACTTGGTGTGGAAACCCTGAATCAGATATTGCAACAGTACCTGAACCCACCATCTGAGAAAAAACTTCAGATTCCACATGGTGATGGTATTCTTCGAGTGGGCGATAAGGTTATGCAGACTAAGAATAACTATCAGCTTGAGTGGGAGATTGTCAGTAAGTATGGAATTGCCATTGATAAAGGGCAGGGTGTTTTTAATGGTGATGTTGGAATTGTGAAGGAAATCAATGAGACGGCAAAGACAGTAATGGTAGAATTTGATGATGCAAGAAGGGTGACGTATCCGATAGGCGGCCTTGATGAGGTGGAACTTGCGTATGCGATTACCATTCATAAATCGCAGGGAAGTGAGTATCCGGCTGTTATTCTGCCTCTTTTGACAGGACCAAGAATGCTCTTTAATCGCAATCTGTTATATACCGGTGTTACCAGAGCGAAAAGCTGCGTGACGATTCTTGGCAGTAAGGATACCGTTATGCAAATGATTGCAAATGAAAATGAGCAGAAACGATATACGGGGTTGAAGGCAAGAATATGCGAGATATCAGCAGGTATTTAGAAAGGGCGGTAAATCTTGTCTATCCAAGACGATGTCCTGTGTGTGATGATCTTGTTCCGATAGAAGATGGGCTTATCTGTAAGCCATGTGTTTTGAAGATAAAATATATTAAATCCCCCAAATGTCATAAATGCGGCAAACAATTATATGATGAAAATGTCATATTTTGTCTGGACTGTGAGAAAAAGAAACATAATTATGATTTCGGTTACGCTTTATATGACTATCGGAGCATGAGCAGAAGTATTTATCGATTTAAGTATAACAAACGGAGCGAATACGCAAAATATTATGCAAAGGATATTTACAGGAATCTAGGCATGGAATTGAAGGAATTGCATGCGGATGCACTGATTCCGGTTCCGTTGCATCAAAGCCGTCAGGCAATGCGTGGATATAATCAGGCAGAGCTTTTAGCCAGGGAATTATCAAAGCTTACGGGGATTCCATGCTATTCCAATCTGATAAAAAGAGTTAAGAATACCGTTCCTCAGAAGGAGCTGGACGACCGGGAAAGACAAAATAATTTGAAAAAGGCTTTCCATATCCCATCAGATGTTGTAAAATTAAATAAAACTATCGTTGTGGATGATATTTATACCACAGGAAGTACAGTAGATGCTGTTGCAAAGGAATTAAGGCAGCATGGTGTGGGGAAAGTTTATTATTTAGCCCTTTGCATCGGTGAGGGAATGTAATGGAGGGAATGATATGGACGTAAAAAACTGTAGGAAATGTGGAAAGCTTTTTAACTATATTTCTGGAATGCCTATTTGCCAGGGATGTAAGGAGAAGAATGAAGAGGTTTTTCAGAAGGTAAAGAAATATATTCGTGAGAATCCTCGTGCAGATATTAGAGAGGTTTCGATGGAATGCGAAGTAGAAACAGGTCAGATTCAGCAGTGGATCAGAGAAGAACGTCTTGAATTTACAGATGATTCTCCTATTAAACTTCCTTGTGAGAATTGTGGAGCTATGATTCGGGCAGGAAAATATTGCGAAAAGTGTAAGAGCAGTATGGCAAGGAATCTTTCCAGCGCGATTGAGAAACCAAAGATGGTTGTTACTGCAACACCTAAGAAACAGGATGACCATAACAACAGGATGCGTTTTCTTGACAAGCGCTAGTTTATAGGTACAGCAATAATTGGGAGGATGCTGTACTGCGATTAGAGTATATGTAAAGGAAAAAGAAATGTTAAACGAAGAGCGTATTAAGTTAATGACAAAAATGGCATCTTATGAGGCAAATGAAGGAAAGCGCAATGCGTCTATTGGCAGTTATTTCAGAGGCGATTATATTAGTCTCCAGGTAATTAAGTCGATTATAAATGCAACCATTGCGTTTGTAATTTGTTTTGCCTTATTTGTGTTTTATGATTTTGAAGTGTTTATGGCAGATGTTTACAAAATGGATCTGTTAAGTATGGGAAAGACGGTATTGACGATTTATGTCGTATTTACGGCGGGATATGCTTTGATATCGTATCTGATTTATACACATCGTTACTCTAAGGCAAGAAAGAGTCTGAAGATGTACTATAATAATTTGAAAAAGCTTGCGTATCTCTATGACAAAGAGGGCAAAAAATAATATGGACAGAAAGTAGAGCTATGAAAGGATAAGTTATGACTAATTTACTTGTGCTGAGAGAACAATTGAAGAGATTTTATGGAAAATATGAAATATACATTACTCCAGTGTGTAAGTTCCTGCTTGCATTTATTTCTTTTACCATGATTAATCAGACAATCGGATATATGAGTGCGTTGAATAACTTTGCAATTGTGTTGGTTTTGGCGCTTCTGTGTTCTTTTTTACCGATGAATCTGACTGTGGTAATCGCAGCAGGTGTTTCGCTTGCACATTTGTATGCTTTTTCGCTTGAGTGTGCGGTTGTGGGACTTGCGGTATACGTGTTAATGTTTATCTTATATTTTCGATTTTCACCAAAGGATACCGTAGTAGTGCTTTTGACACCGTTATGTTTTATCCTTAAGATTCCATACGTGGTACCGATTGCTATGGGGCTGGTAGGAACGCCGGCATCTGTTGTTTCTGTGGCATGTGGTGTTATTGTATATTATGTGATCGGGTATATGAATGAGAGTGCTTCTGTGTTGAATACATTTGATGCAGAAGGTGTCGTAGAGAAATTCCGTTATATTATTGATGGAGTTCTTGGCAATAAAACAATGTTGGTTGTGCTTGTTTCGTTTACTATTACATTGGTAGTTGTATACTTTATTAGAAGACTTAGTGTGGATTATGCATGGACGATTGCTATGATTACCGGTGCATTGATTAATATTCTGGTTTTATTGTTTGGCGATCTGATGTATAACACGAATGTTTCGATTTTGGGACTGATTATTGGAAGTATTGTATCCGTTTTATTAGTGAAGGTTCTGGAATTCTTCGTATTTAATGTGGATTATTCCCGAACGGAGTTGGTGCAGTTTGAAGATGACGAGTATTATTACTATGTTAAGGCGGTGCCGAAGAATACAGTTGCAACACCGGAAAAGAGAGTGAAAACAATACGTGTTCCTGAAAAGGCAGTAAATCATCCGCAAAGGGATGGTGAAGGCTCAAGGAGAACGTCAAAATAAAAATGACGGGAATGGTAGAAGATGGAGAATCAGATTTTTGCCTTTATAAATAAATATTTTTCAACTCTTTCTTGGCACAGACTGAGTGTGAGGTGGGAGGATATAGTGGAGATACTCATTATATCCTTTTTGGTGTATCAGATTATGATTTGGATTAAGAATACCAAGGCATGGTTCCTGATGAAAGGTATTCTTGTAATTCTGCTTTTTATCGTTCTTGCTATCGTATTTCAGATGAATACGATATTGTGGATTGTAGAGAATGTAATCAGTATTGCGGTCATTGCGGTTGTGGTAATCTTGCAGCCGGAGCTTAGAAGGCTGTTGGAAGAACTGGGGCGTAAGAACTTTATTGCAAGTATTATGCCATTTGAGAAGACTGTGCTTGAACGTTTCTCTGATAAGACAATGAACGATATTGTAAAAGCAAGCTTTGAGATGGGTAAGGTGAAAACGGGTGCACTTATGGTTATCGAGCAGCATGTTACCCTTGCAGAGTATGAGAGAACGGGAATTGAAGTAGATGGAATTGTATCCAGTCAGCTTTTGATTAATATTTTTGAGCATAATACACCATTGCATGATGGTGCAGTAATTATTCGTGGAAACAGAGTCGTATCGGCAACTTGTTATCTGCCACTTTCTGATAATATGGAAATCAGTAAAGAACTTGGAACAAGGCATAGAGCGGGTGTTGGTATATCAGAGGTAACGGATGCATTGACTATTGTTGTATCAGAGGAAACGGGTCATGTTAGCGTTACATATGAGGGAGTACTGTACCGCAATCTGGATGCGAATGGTTTAAAGGAGAAATTACAGCTGATACAGAACAAGGAAGTGGAAGAGAAGAAACACAGATTATGGAAAGGAAGGGCTAAGGATGAAAAATAAGCTGACACATAATCTTGGACTGAAGATTCTTGCTCTTGTATTTTCTATTGGATTATGGTTTATAGTAAATAACATTACCGATCCAACGATTGAAAAAACATTTACAAATGTTCCTGTAGAAATTATAAATGCGGAAAAAGTAACAAATGAAGGCAAGGTTTATGAAATCCTGGATGAGACAGATGTTGTGAATGTCAGGGTAGTTGGTAAAAAATCGGTTGTTAGTTATATTACCAAGGATGATATTAAAGCAGTTGCGGATTTGTCAGAACTGACTTTTATGAATACAGTTGGAATTAAAGTGTCCAGTGCAAAGAATAATTCAGAACTGGATTTTATAACTTCAATTGAGAATCTTAAGTTGTCTATTGAAGATATGAAGAAGGTTCAGATGATTATTAATACATCAACGTCAGGAACACCTGCAGATGGTTATGTGGTTGGTACGGTAACACCGAGCCAGAACGTTGTCCGTTTATCGGGTCCGGAATCTGTAATCAGCCAGATTGACCATGTAGAAGCAGTTGCTAATATTGCGGGCTATTCAACAGACATTAATTCCAGTGTGGAATTGAAATTGTGTGATGTGGAAGGAAATGAGATTAAGAGCAGCTCTATTAAAATGAATATTTCTACGATTAATGTTGCAGTAACCATCCTTGCTACCAAGGAAGTTTCCCTGGATTTCGTGGTACAGGGAGAACCGGCAACGGGTTATGTGGTCAGCGGCCAAATGATTTCGATTCCTGAGACAGTAACGATTGCAGGAAGAAAGAGTGTTCTTGACAGTATTTCAGAGATTAGTATAGCAGATACTGCTTTGAATGTTGATGCGTTGAAAGCAGATATGACTACAATTATTAATATCAAGAAATATCTGCCGGCAGGTATACAATTTGCCGATAGTGACTTTAATGGTAATGTCAGTGTTACCGTAGGGATTGAACCTCTTGTGACAAAGGAACTAGAGGTACCGGTAAAGAATTTTGCGGTTGGTAATGTACCAGAAGGCTTTGATATTACAATTAAAGAATTTGAAAATGAGAATATTAAGAACTATATGATATCGATAAGCGGCGTAGAAAAGGATCTCAGAAAGATTGATGCGGAAGATATCATAGGTGTTGTTGATATGAATCTTCTTGCAGAAAAACAGGGCATTACGGAATGGACTGCAGGAAGCTATGTAAGCGAGATTACATTTAATCTTTCAGATGATATTATTGTGAAGGAACCATATAGCCTTACAATCATTCTGGAAGAACAGAATATAGAAGAAAAAGAAGAAAGTGAAGCGATAGAAGAATAACGCTTGGGAGGAGCATTATGGCTAGATTGTTTGGTACAGATGGTGTTAGAGGTGTTGCAAATGATGAATTGACACCGTTACTTGCGATGCAGCTTGGTCAGGCAGGCGCATATGTATTATCAAAGGAGAATGAGCATAAACCAACCATTATGGTGGGATGTGATACAAGAATTTCCGGCGATATGCTTGCGAATGCCCTTATGGCGGGAGCTTGCTCGGTAGGTGCAAATGTAGTATATGTTGGTATTATTCCAACTCCTGCAATTGCTTATTTAACAAGAAAATATCGTGTGGATGCCGGTGTTGTTATTTCCGCATCTCACAATCCGGTAGAATTCAATGGAATCAAGTTCTTTGATGGAAATGGTTTTAAACTGCCGGATGCTTTAGAAGATGAGATTGAAGCATTGATTAAGAATGGCATGAAAGATGTTCAGTTTCCGACAGGATCAAGTGTAGGTAAGGTTAAATATCGTACCGATGCAAGAGAAGAGTATATTAATCATGCAGTAAGATCGGTACCGGTTGACTTGCGTGGTATGAAGATTGTTGTGGATTGTGCAGAGGGTGCTTCTTTCTATACATCCGTAGAAACTTTGAAAGAACTTGGTGCAGATATTGTAGCGATTCATAATAATCCGGATGGAACCAATATTAATGCCAACTGTGGTTCTACTCATATGGAAGAGCTTCAGGCAAGAGTAGTCTTTGAACATGCTAATGTTGGTCTTGCCTTTGACGGTGATGCTGACAGACTTCTTGCAGTGGATGAAAATGGTAAGCAGATTGATGGCGATGAAATTATGGCAATTGTCGGAAACCATATGAAATCAAAGGGAACCTTGAAGGATAATACGATTGTTGCGACTGTTATGAGTAACCTTGGCTTTTTCCTTATGGGAAAGGAAAATGGTATTCATATGGAACAGACTAAGGTTGGAGATCGCTATGTATTGGAAAGAATGCAGGAAATTGGTGCAAATCTTGGTGGTGAACAGTCAGGACATATTATCTTCCTGGATGAAAATACAACAGGGGATGGCTTGTTAAGCGCTTTACATTTACTTCAGGTTATGGTTGAGACTGGAAAGAAGCTTTCTGAACTTGCGACTGTCATGACAGTACTTCCGCAGGCTTTGGTAGGAGCAAAGGTTCCAAATCACAAGAAGGAAAGCTACATGGAATATGCAGAGATTGCAGAGGCGATTGAGAAGACAACACAGAAGTTTGCAGGAGAAGGAAGAGTATTGATCAG